>CAMAXU010000005.1 GCA_945862455.1 Rickettsia typhi
TTCACTGAACTTTGTACTCATATTTTTTACTCCAAAAAAGATCATTGTTAAATGATCGATATTTTAACAAAAAAGCTGACGCTTAATCGTAAATATTGATCGTTTAAAATTCTCTCCTGAAGTTGGGGGATTTTTGGGGGCTAGGACAGGGGCTAGGACATTCAACATAATCAAGCTCGCTAGAAGCGCCAGCGTCTTTATGCAGAATGTCGTCGATATTTTTTAAATAATTGTTCAAACATGATTTGGTGATTTAAATTATGATGGTTTGAATTTGAGAAAATTTTCTCAAATCTTCAACATCTGAAAAGCTATAATCATCAACACTGTAGCACCAAATAAAGTGATGATAGATCCGAATTTTTGGGAAAGTTTTTTAGCTAAATTTAGCCCCATAATTGTTGCAATAAAAGCCCAGATTCCGATTGAAATTATATATGGAAAAATTGGTTCTCCAGCAACGCCAAGTCCGATTCCCACGCCAAATGCATCAAGGCTTGTGGCAAAAGAAATGATTAAAATTTTGGTGAAGCCGTGAAATTTGAGTTGCTCTTCTTTTATTTCCTTACTTCTAAAATCTCTTAAACCTTCAAAAGCCATGTTTAGCGCCACTCCCATTAATAAAGCAAAAGCAATCCAATGGTCGTATGATTTAAAACTGCTGACAATATTTTCTCCAGCAAAAGCGCCAAACCAAGCAACAAGAGCTTCGGCAGCTCCGGATGCGAGAGCAAATTTTATTGCATCTTTGGTGGTAAATGGGCGCATACCCATCGCGACTGCGGCAGAAAATGAATCGGCACTTAGAACAAGACCAATGAGAAGAACTTCGAGAAGCATTTGAGGAAATTACTAGATTGAGAAAAAATAAATGATTTGGGGGATGATAAATAAAAACCAGAAGAAAAAATTTATAAAAGTAGATCTTCTTCAATTGGGATAAATTTGGATGCTGCGTTGACAAGTGAATCGGCTGTAAGATCGGCAACGCCGTAAACTTCAACTATATTGTTAAAATCTTTTTTGATTTTATGAACTAGCAAATCGAAATCACCATCTCCGGAAAGTAAAATTACCACGTCAGATTTTTTAGCATATTCCATCACATCAAGCGTAATTCCAACATCCCAATCTCCTTTTGCTGAGCCATCAGCGCGTTGAATAAAAGGTTTTAATTTTATCTCAAAACCAATGGCACGTAAAATATTTTGAAATTGTTTTTGCTTTTCATCGCCACGACCAATTGCGTAAGCATAAGCTCCGACTACTTTGCGGTTGGCAGTGGCTTTTGCCCAAAATGCGTTGTAATTAAAATTGCGCCCGAAGCTTTGTTTTGTAGTATAATAGATGTTTTGCACATCGACGAAAATTGTTACGCTTTTCATTTTTCATTGCCTTCTAAATTAGCATTTTTTTCTGTCTGATAAAGGCTAACCGCTGAAGAAGGACGCACATCAAAACTTGCCATCATTGCATTTTCATGAGTACGACTATGAACTTCGCGCAATAGCCTGATTACTTCTTCACTAAAAACTGTAACGCATTTTTTTAAAATCTCCGGATTCATCGGATAAAGCTCTGATTTTTGATCCAGAAGCATATTGTCATAGAGGTGACTTTTTAACCTGCCGTTCACAACTTGAGGCGTTGAATAAGCAATGCAATTTTCAATTGCGAGTTTAAGAAGTTCCTGCAAATTATTTCTTTTTTCTTCATCTTCGATTGAAACCAAATCTTCATTCAATATCTTATCTACTTTCTCAGTAGTAGGCGATTCCATTAGTTTATTAAATAATTTTACAGATTGATTGCCGTCTATTGCCAACAACCCTTTTATTTCATTCTCATTTAAATCTTCAACTTTCATAATTAGGTTAACCGCTACTTCAGCATAGTGTCGAATTGCATTATAACCCTCTTCTGGATTTTCTCTGAATGGCGGTTTTTTATCAAGATCATTAAAAATCTTTATAATTTCTGGGGTAAAAAATACTGGCACTAATAAAAACAAGATCTTAAAAAGATTGTAATCATTCTGCTGCTGTGGCTCATGACCAGCAATCTCTTTATATTTTTTTCTTACTTCTTGGTTTAATTCTTCCTCATAACCTGATTTCCTTAGTTCAAAAAATTTATCGAAATCCTTGATGGCATTTTCTGAATCTCCTAATTTGCTATAAGTAAAACCTCTAAAACTATAAAAAAAATGAGCTGATGGAAAATTATCTGGCATAACCCCAATTCCACTGCTTAAATCAAGAATTACTTTTTCAAATTGGTTAGTTTTCTCATGAGAAGTTGCTCTTGTATAATATAATCCTGGTTCATTAGGAAAATTTTCTATCGCCTCATCAAGACATCTAATAGATTCTTCCCATCTTCCTTCTTTTTGTAATTCGAATTCAATTTTTGTATATAAATTTATAATCCCTTTTTTTGAATTCTTAAAAACTATATCATCTTTCCGACCAAACTCCACAACTTTTCGCCAGTCAGAAAAAGCCTCTTCTCTTTTTCCCAAAGCATCAAAAGCCACAGCTCTTTCATAAAACGACCTGGCTTGTGCGATAGGCTCAGAATTTATTGCTATTTCTTGACTAAAATCACTTACTGCTTCTTCATAAAGACCCAATTGATTGCGCGCCAAGCCACGATCATAGTGTTGCCAAAGATTCTCGGGATCAAGATCAATCGCAACCGAAAATTGTTTAATCGCTTCTTGATATTGCTGCGAATTAGAAAGATCTCTACCTTCATCGCGAGCCAATGTAGAGGCTCCTCTTTTCATATCAGCAATTTGCTGATCAAGCTCGTTAAAACCCAGATCATCTTTTGATCCAACTGGATTAAATTGCGAAAATTCTAGTTTTAAAGGCTGAGACGGTGTTTTTTGCGATAGAGGATTTGATAGAGGATTTGATAGAGGATTTGATGGAGCTAACGCTTTGGACATAAAACTAATCTAAAAATTAATAAATCATGAATATTTTAATCATAAATTGCGGCAGCTCTTCGATTAAATTCAGTATTTTTGATATAAAAAATAATGAACAAGTTTTAAAATCTGAAATCAAGATTTTTTAAAATTTGCAGGTTAAGTCAACCAATCCAAAGCATGTGTTGAGTGAAATTTTTACTTCCCGTTTTGATTCAATGTGCCGAGAATCATCATTTAAAACCAACTTTGATTGGCTTTGCAAAAGGATTGCGAACATAAATCTGTTAAGAATTTTTTGTTTTTTAAAAAAATTTTTTCCCCAATTTTTTACAAGGGCGCTGTCGCGTAAATCAAGTTTTTCTAAGAAGTTTTTGTGATTCAAAATTTTTTGGAAGGTAAGCGTACCTAGATGTACGTGCGTTCCAAAAAATTTGAATTGCGAAAAATTCGACGAAAAAGTTGATTTGCGACAGTGCCACAAGCGTTTTTTAATAACCCAATGTTGAGAATCCTATGATTAATAATCTTAAAAAGAAGCTTTCCAGCTCAATCAAAAATTCTGGAGAAACAATAAAAAACCAATCCCAAGCGCTAAATAAATCACTAAAAGACGGAAGCAAAACTTTAAGAAGTGAGACTGAAAATTTAAACAGAACCATCGAAAACGAATCAAAATTAATCAGCAAATCTTTTAGAAAACCACCTGAATATAATTATCTGATTTTCGCTTTTCCGGTAATCCTTATTTTACTCGCATTCATTCCAATGCCGGAAATAATGTTGCAGATTATCAGACTCGTGATTTTCACCTGTTTGGGTTATGTTTTATTTTATGAATATCGCCAAACTAAAAGAAATGATCGCGTTTTTTACACAGCTTTAGCTCTGACAATTTTATTTAACCCGATCGTACCTTTCTATATTCCAGGAATTTTGATCAATATCATCTCAGTTTCAGCTATCTGCTATTTGGCTTACTTAACTCAAGGAAGCAAACTTTAAATAATTTTAAACGAGGTAAAAATTAATGCCGACGTTTCTTTGAATGAAGATGACGCTGGCGGATATTTTCTCGCGGTTACATTAAATGCGATTTTACCAAATATTGATCAAAAAGTTGCAAAAACAATGGTTGAGGACGCGCATCAATTATGTCCTTACTCCAAAGCAACTAGAAACAATATTGAAGTTAAGTTGAAGGCGAATAACGAAGACATCTTTTTAAATAATTAGCTAACAGTTTCTATGCCAAACAAACCAATCAAGAGATAGCTTGTTTGGTATAATTCCAAAAAGACAACCTGCCATTTATAAAGAAGACAAAATTAAACCCCGCATTTCTTTCGAAGTACGGGGTTTTTTATGCTTAAATTTCAGCTTGAGGGGTTAATTTCTATCAATTGAAATTGTTACAGTACGACGATTTTTTGCCCAAGCTTCTTCATTATGATTCGAATCAACTGGGTTTAATTTTCCATCGCTTTTTGTAGTAATTCGAGAACCTGAAATGCCACTTAAAGTTAGATATTTTTTAACTGCATCGGCTCTTCTTTGACCAAGTTTTAAATTATATTCTTGAGTTCCTCTTTCGTCGGTATTTCCAACGATGGTAACTTTGCGAGTTGGATTATTTTCCATCCAAGTCACAACTTGTTTATCTAAAAGCGCTGTTGCATCATCACTCAAGGCGTAACTGTCATATTTAAAAAATACAACTTTATCACCTTGTTGTATTGGGATAAATTCTTCAACAACCACTACAGTAGAGCTAGTCGTATTCAAAACTTCTTTTTCCTGATTCTTCGCGGAACAACAAGCAGATGCTGCCAGAGCTAGAATAAGAACTAATTTCTTTTGTAACATTAGACACCTCTTTGATTGTTGATAAGTATTGTAAAATTTCTTACGTAGCAGATTGAACTGCCAGCTTTTTAATTACTATAATCAGCTAAGTAACTGTCCCCAAATAACACAACTTTTAAAAGAGAATAAAATAATGCAAGCATGTTGAAACAAATAGTTACTAAAGTAACTCTCTGTCGTCAGGACTGCTTCAGGAAACACAATTCAATCAAGTTCTTAATACTACAAGGGGACGTTATGGAAGCAAATACGGTAAACGGCACAGTGAAGTGGTTTAATGATGAAAAGGGTTTTGGATTTATCGAGCAAGAAGGCGGTAAAGACATTTTCACCCATCATAGTGCAATCAATGCTAACGGCGGCGGACGTCGCACATTACGCGAAGGACAAAAAGTGTCTTTTGAAATCGTGCAAGGTAAAAAAGGTTTAGAAGCAGCGAATGTAAATGCTGAGGACTAGAGAAATTTAATCTCCGCTAAAGCCTCATTGGAAATTACGATGGGGCTTTTTTTTGCAATTCAAAACATCTTATTACTAATCACTCCTCTCACCACTCCTTCAACCCTAAAATCATCAGCCGCTAGAAAAGGCTCAAACTCACTATTTAAAGAAACCAAAATCACTTTATCTTTTTTATTCTGCTGCTTGATTTTCTTAATCAAAACCTGCTCATCATTCACACATAAAACCATCGCACCATTTTCAGATTTATTGGTTTTTTCAATAATCACAAAATCGCCATTGCTGATTTTTGGCAACATTGAATCCCCTTTTGCCTTAACCATAAAAGCCTTGTCGGAAGAAAAGCTTAAAAATTTTGTTGAAACCGCAACTCGATCAACCGGACTACCATCAAGAATTGAACCTTCCGGCCCGCAAGTTGCCAAACCGTATAAATTCAAATAAGCAATTTCCTTATCTGGTTTTTTTAAAACTTGGTAATCACGCGAATTATAAGGATTTTTTTTCAAGTAACCTTTTTTCTCCAATTGCGCCATATGATGAACCACAACGCTGGTTGAAGAAGCGCCGACCATTTCTTGCATTTCTCTTATAGTTAAAGGCTCTTCCACATTTTTTGAAAGAATCTCAATTAATTTCTGCTGAACTTGATGCAGGTGTTTTTCAGACATTTTAAAAAATAGTTTGCATTGTTATTTCCTTGTTCTAGTTTTTTTAGAACACGACATATAAATCTATTAAAAATGTTTAAAAGTCAAAGTCAAATCTCTTTTGGCAAATCTCTTTTGGCAAATCTCTTGGTTATTTTTTATCCCCTTAATACAGGATAAATGTCACCCTGATCTTGTGTGATGGGTGATTCAAGTACGAGATCAAAATCACTCTTCGACAAACTCAGAGTGACATCGAGTTTTTTGACAAATTTCTTTTAAGCAGTTTTAATTTTTTATAATTTTAAAAAATAAATTTATGAGCACTGAGAAAACTTTAGAAAAAGCAATGCTAAATAGAAAATCGATCTCATTTCAATATAACAAAATCGGTAAAGTTCAGACAATAAAAATAGAAAATGCTCGTGTAATTTTAATTACAACCACCCGCTTAGGAAAAAAAACCATCATGATTGATGAAAGCAATATGAACAGCAAATCAAGTCCTTCTTGGAAATATTTTGATATTGAAGAAATGCGAAATGTGCAAATTGTAAATAATGATTGCGCTTTCGTAGCAGCACAAGAATTAAGCTTGATTGATGGCTTTGCGATGGAAAGTTTTGCGGTTTAATTTAATCCTAAAAATAAGTTCAGGATAACACATCTCTTTAGGTTTCATCCTGAAATTGTCTTTAGGATACAGTCGAATATTGATTGTGATTGCTACTAAAAATCAGATTTAGATTTTGGTCGGTATATTGCTTCAATTTTTAGAAATCGATTACAACATCAACGGATAAATCACAATTTTCCCGATCAACAATACTGCATCAAGTGTCACCGCAACTGGTGTAATCGCAGCCTTTCCTACATCTTTAATTGCACCTGAATCATTGTAATAAATCGGAATTGTGTAGGCAATGCTTGTCACCGCTGCATTCTGACCTATATATTTTGCCGCATAACGACGACCCGATAATTTAATTTTAATCGACACTTCATCATTTTTATCTCCTGAAAATCCTAAACTTCTTAAAATTCTAATATCTCCCGGGGGCAGAATACTGTAAGGTCCAGAGATTACAAAATTTCCATTAATATTATTATCACCATCAACTTTGAGATGTGATTTCTTTGTATCGAGAGTTAAAATTCCTTTTTGACGCAACATCAAAACTGTTTTAAAAAGCCCAGAATCATCAGTAAAAATATAGTGATATTTTTCACCAATTAACACTACATAACGACCATCTGAACCTACATAAAACTGTTCAACATTTTCATCGTAGCTTTTATCACCCCAAATTGCTTTCGTGATGCAAGAAGTTGAAAAAAGGAGTGAAGCACAAAGCAGAAAATTTATTAGAATTTTGTTTTTCATAATTGAGAGAGAATATTTTTTCTGATTTGGTCAAGTTCAAAATCACTCAAAGCAATCAAACCACTATTAAGCAAATAGCCTTTGCGACCAATAGTATCAACACTGATAATCTCTTCGATAAAACCACGCATTTGTGGCATTAATTTTAAATGCTCTTTTTTGAAATAAACAAAAAGCGGGCGAGAAAGTTTGTATTTTTTAGAAGAAATTGAAGAAAAATTCGGTTCAACATTATCAACTTTTACCGCTTGAATCGCATCTTTATTAGCAATTAAAAAATCAAAACCAAAAATTCCAAATGCGTTTGGATCTTTTTTTAAATTTTGAATTATCAAATTATCATTTTCCCCTGATTCCAAAAACTTACCATCGCTTCTAAAAGTACGACATTGCTGACGGCGCAAGTGATCATCAGGAAAGGCATCGATAAATTCTTTTTTCATGAAGCAGTAATTTTCTATCACAATATCAACAAAAACATCGCGCGTTCCCGAAGTTAAAGGTGGGCCATAAATCATGATTTCTCGATCCGGCAAAGCTGGGTTAATTTGGCTCCATTTTTTGTAAGGATTTTCAATTAATTTTCCACTTTTGTGATCAACAACTTTTTGTGCTAACGACAAAAATATTTGCTCCATTGTTAAAGAGATTTTTTTACCACCAATTGCGTTACCAATTATAATGCCATCATAGCCAATCTTGATTTCACCAATTTCTTTCACATTTTTACTAGCACAATCTTCAATTTCATTTTGATTGATTGGACGGGAAGCATTTACAAAATCAGGAAATTCATATCCAACACCACCGCAAAAAATTCTAAAACCATTGCGCGTTCCTGTTGATTCAACAACTGGAGTTTTTATCGGCGATTTTTTCAAATCTTGATTTCGGGCAAATTCTTCCGAAACCGCAGCCATTAAAGGTGAAATCGTTGAAGAACCAACGGTGAGCAAATGATCTCTTTTTGATTTAAAGAAATTCCAGTCTGAAGCTATACTTACTTGCAGCGAAGTTAAAAATGCAACAAAAGTTAATATAGCAAATGCGAGAAATTTTTTGGTCATATATTGATTTATGAAAATTTTAATTATTGATTTAGGTTAATAACCAACCCTTTTCATTGCATCGTATTTTTGGTTTCTTCAAAATAATTTTATAGCTTTTCCCAATAACGAGCAAATATGAATTATGGCAGTACTTAAAATATTCGTGATTGGAGTTTTACTAAAAGCCATGCTAACCCCCTTTATATCTTTATCTTTAAAAGACATTATTGGGATAAGATGGTTGTATTTATTGTTATTGCAAAAAATAAAGCTACGGATTTTTATAAAAAATTTTCCTGCTCTTAAACTAAATAAACTGGCGTGACTCAAGCAAAATCAATAGTTAAAGAGCAATTCGAAAAAAATAAAGCTGGCTGGGAAAAATCTTTTTTTTATGGCTTTTCTCAAGATGAAAATGGTGATGCCGTACCTTGGATGACTTATCCGGCAATTGAATTTTTGAAAAATAATTTAAATAAAAATCACGAAATTTTTGAATTTGGTTGCGGCGCTTCAACGCTATTTTTTTCAGGAATTGTCAAAAAAGTTGTCGGTCTTGAAACCAATAAAAGATGGCTTGGAATCACGCAAAAACTGCTTGCAGAAAAATCACGCAATAACGTTGTAATTACATTAATGATCGACGGTTTAGAAAATGATAATTACCAAAATTTTGCTAAAAATTGCGGTCAGAAATTTGATTTTATTATTATCGATTCCTTAAAAAGATTTGAATGCGCTAAAAATGTAATCGATGCTCTAAAACCAAGCGGAATATTGATTTTAGATGATTCAGAACGAAAAAATTATAAAAAGATTTTCGATTTTTTTGCAGAAAATAATTTTCAAAAACGAGACTTTTTTGGAATTGCACCCGGTCAATTGCGAATAAAAAATACGACAATTTTTTTCAAATAGTTATATATTGATCGCATTAGAATAGAATTAAACCGTCACCAAATTATCAATATGCACCACTTCTTTTTTCGCTGATTTTCCGAGAATTTTTTTTACTTCATCCGATTTTTTTTTCAGAATTTTTTGCACATCTAAAGACGCGTAATTACTGATTCCACTCGCGATATGATTTCCAGAATCATCTTTAATAAAAATCGCATCTCCTTGTTTAAAATCACCGTTTACTGCAATCACTCCAATTGCTAAAAGACTAATTTTTTTATTACGCAAGGCTTCAACAGCGCAGGCATTTACAATCACCTCACCTTTCGCATTTAAAAAACCTGCCAGCCAATTTTTGCGTGATTTGGTAGAATTTTTCTTACTTCTAAAAATTGTAAAATCCTGTTTTCCTTCGACTAATTTTTTCAACGCATTATCTGAAGTTCCGTTAGTAATCACAGTTTCACAACCCGAACTTGCCAACATTTTTGCTGCCATTATTTTTGTAATCATGCCTCCAGTTCCAACCAGAGAACCAGAGCCGCCCGCCATGCTTTCAATTTCTTTAGTAATATTTGCAACTTCAGAAATTAATTTGGCATCTTTTTCGGTTTTTGGATTTTTATCATAAAGACCATCAATATCAGAAAATAAAATCATCACATCTGCTGAAATCATCTGCGCCACGCGGGCTGCGAGACGATCATTATCACCAATTTTTATTTCATCAACCGCCACAGTATCATTTTCATTAATGATCGGAATGATGTTATTTTTAAGCAAAGTATCGATCGTGTTTTTTGAATTTAAATAGCGCTCACGCGAGTTACAATCAGATGCAGTTAATAAAATTTGTGCCACATGTAAATTTAATTTGGCAAAAAAATCACGATAAAAACTCATCAATTGAATTTGCCCAATTGCTGCTGCCGCCTGTTTTTCTTCCAGCGATAATTTTTTATTTGCAACCTTCAAAAACCCACGCCCTAAAGCAATCGCGCCCGATGAAACAATTGTGATTTGAAAATTTTCTTTCACCAAATCAGCAACATTTATAGTAAAATTTTTTAACCATTTTTCCCGCAATTTTCCATCTTCAACCAAAAGCGAAGAGCCAATTTTTATCACCAATTTTTTTCTGTTTTCTAAATCTAAAATCATTGCAAACCTCTTGCAGCGCGGGCTTTTTTAACTTCTTCTTTGTAAACATAATTTTCAATTAGCGGTAATGGGAAAGATTCAAAAGAGGTGAAACCTTTCAAAATGTAAATCCCAACTGTCCGATTTGCTTGTTGTTGCACGCCCTCGCTAGTGATTATATCAGGAAAATCTTCACCAATAGAACGCATTTCAACCATGTCAGGGAAAACGCCATTTTTGATTAAATAATTGCGCACGGTTTCTGCGCGTCGTAAAGCTAAATTGTCATTATAAAGTTCGAAACCAACGCGGTCGGCGTTGCCAACGAGCAAAATTCGATAATCGCCATTTAAAGTTTTTAGATATTTCAAAACTTCGAGTAAGTCTTTATTGGCTTTGTCGTTGAATTTAGAAATATTGAAATCAAATAAAATTTCATAACGCTCAAAATGTGGTTCACGGATTTCAACTTTTGGCTGTTTGTCTTTTTTTAAATCGTCAATGTAATGTTCAATTTCATCAAGAAGCTTGTTAAATCTGGTGCGACATTGCGCTAATTCGTCGGCGCGAAAAACCGCTTTTGATTCGCGGCTAATCCAGCAATCGTAAAGATAATTCAAGTGCGACAGCTGGATTGGCAGATGAAATTTCATATGCGGCGTTTCAGTCACAGCTTCCATTCTTTTTTGCATCAAAATCATTTCTTCCATTTGCGCTGGATCAGCTTTCCAATTGAGTGGATTTTCCGGAACAACATATTCGCCATTAGCTACGCTTAAGGCTTTTTTAGAAAAATATTCGGCAGATTTTTTATCTTTGACTGATTCAAGATTGCGAGCAAAAGCAAGATATTCCAAAGCGAGATAAGATTCATAACCGCCGCGAGTTTTAAGATTTCCTTCTTGCGAAGATAATAATTCAATTGGAGTTGGTGTGTTGGCGCAAGAGGCTGCAAAAGAAAATGTAACTAGAAAAGTGGAAAGTTTTTTTAGAAAACTCATTAAAAGAAATGGCTTTTGGTAATGATAAAAATTTTTCTACAGCGTGTAAAAACCAATTGATCTACTCGCCTTTTAGGCGAAGTAGAAACGTAATGGTTTTAATTTGTGGCAGTCAAGAATATACTCAAACTTAATTGAAGAAGTCGATTTTTAAAAACCTAAAACTTTATTGCAGATGCCCCGATTTAATCGGCGCGCAGCAATTCAAAATTAACTCAAATTCGATGAAAGTCGAATTTGATTAAGCATATTAACTATTCATCGACTTAAAAAATTCTTCATTAGTTTTAGTATGTTCAATTTTGTGTAGCAAGAATTCCATTGCTTCAATCGGGCTCATCGGGTTAACGATGCGGCGCAACATCCAGATTTTTGCAAGTGTCGCACGATCAAGTAGAAGCTCTTCTTTTCTGGTTCCTGATTTAGTAATATCAATTGCTGGGAAAATTCTTTTTTCAGAAATTTTACGATCCAAAATAATTTCTGAGTTGCCTGTTCCTTTAAATTCTTCGAAAATAACTTCGTCCATTCTAGAGCCAGTATCAACCAAGGCAGTTGCGATAATTGTAAGTGAACCGCCTTCTTCGATATTTCTTGCTGCACCGAAAAATCTTTTTGGTTTTTGCAAAGCGTTAGAATCAACACCACCCGTTAAAACTTTTCCTGAAGATGGAATTACGGTGTTGTAGGCACGAGCTAAACGCGTGATTGAATCGAGCAAAATCACTACGTCTTTTTTAGATTCAACTAAGCGACGCGCTTTTTCGATAACCATTTCTGCAAGTTGTACGTGGCGCGTTGCTGGCTCGTCGAAAGTTGAACTAACAACTTCACCTTTAATAGTTCGAATCATGTCGGTAACTTCTTCCGGACGCTCATCAATTAGCAATACCAACAAAATAACTTCCGGATGATTGTTGGTAATTGCATTGGCAATATTTTGCATCAAAGAAGTTTTACCAGTACGCGGAGGCGCGACAATCAAGGCGCGTTGACCTTTACCAAGTGGCGAAACCATATCGATAATACGCGTGCTGATATCATTATTCATTGGCTTATCATCTTGCAAAATAAGTTTTTTGTTTGGATGAAGCGGCGTTAAATCATCAAATAAAACGCGGTTTCTGATTTTATCGGGAGAACCTAAATTCACTTCATTAACGCGAAGTAACGCGAAATATCTTTCACCTTTTTTCGGAGCGCGAATTTGACCTTTAATAGTGTCGCCAGTTCTTAAGCCGAATCTTTTAATTTGGCTTGGCGAAACATAAATATCGTCTGAACCAGGGAAATAATTGGTTTCAGGAGCTCTTAAGAATCCGAAGCCATCTTCTAAAACTTCCAAAACACCTTCGCCGATAATTACATTTTCAGAATTTTGATCAGAAAAATTTTTCAAGATATGATAGATAATATCTTGTCTGCCGAAATCACCGATATTGTCCAAACCGTGATCTTTGGCTACGTCAATCAAACTTTCTGCTGATTTGGTTTTCAACGCTTTTAATTCTAGCGTTCTGCCGCCAGCAATCGCAACGCGTCGATTTCCACCATTTGAACCAGAAGAACCATCTTCATCATCATAATCTTCCGATATCGAAGAAGAAGTTACTGCTGCAGTTGGAACCGGAGCTGTGAATTGTTGAGTGCTAGCAGAGCTTTGGCTACCGCGACTAATTAAGTTTCCAGTATGTAAGCGCGGAGTATCAAAACGATTTTGCACTTGTACGTTTCCTTCTTGAGCAGCTTTTGGAGTTAAATTTGAAGCTTGGTTTCCCGAAGAATTTTCCTGAGATTCCTGAGTTTGAGGAGTTTCGTTATTTTGACCTTGTGAAGCGCCGTAACGCAGAGTGAGTGTTGATGAAGACATTTAGAATTTAGTTTTGATTAGTAAAAAACTTTTGGGAAAAATTTTTAGAAACTTATAAGATGAGAGAGTTTAAAGAAACTTCTTGAACACAGATTTTGAACACCAAAAAAAGTAGAGATCGAGCTTTCTAAGAGTGCTTTTTTTCTAGTCAAGTAGATAAAATTAATTCAGAAAGAAGTTCTTAATATAATACAATGCTTCAACTCCAAGCAGAACAGCAGTAGTTGAAATAGCAATGCCCATTAAGCCGACAATAATTCCGCAAATCACTACCAAGCCGTCTTTTCCGAGTAGACCAAAAGAAATTATCAGAATTCCCAAGCCCGGAATAAAATTAGAAAGTGGCATTGGTAAAACGATGAAGGAAGAAAAAATCAAAGCAAAAACACCAATCACTCTTTCAGCGCGAGGAGTTGTTACAAAACTCAAACGTGGACGCAAAATATGTTCAACTTTGCGGATATAAGGCGCAGATTTTTGCACCAACATTGCAACTACTGATCTTTTTACGCTAATTTTTTCAAATCTTTTCGGCAATTTCGGCGCAGTATAACCAGCAATCATTTGTAATGAAAAAACAATCAGCGGCATTGCAATAATACTTGGGAAGGGAGGCGGCAGCGGAATGATGATGCCGAAAGCGAAAATCATCATTGCCAGACCAAAACCAATTGCCTGCATTGCATCAACTAGATCGCGAACTGGAATGCGGTCAGCTGAAGATTTATTAACTACATCTTCAATTGCTTGGGTTGTGATTATTTTATTTTGAGTCACTTAAGAATTTTTCTCGTCAGATTTTTTTTCAGAAACTATTTTTTCAACATTTTGCTCTGCTAATTTTTCTTCTTCTTTTAAACCTTTTTTCAGACTTTTAACACCTTTGCCAATGTCGCCCATAACTTGCGGCAATTTTCCAGCTCCAAAAAGCACAAATACAATTACTAAAATCAGTAATAATTCTCCCATTCCTAGTGACATAAATTTAAGATTTTAGATTTAATTTTTTCGACAATTCTTCCCATTCTCTGCCGCTTAAGCCGCTATTTTCTGGAGTTACTTTTTCGCCATTTAGCATTTTTTTAATAACTTCAATTGCCGGTCCGGAAAGATTTTCGCCATCTTTATGATGTTTAACAAAAGCTTCAAAACAATGAGGAACCCATTTTTTTACCATTTCTAGCATTACTTGCGCATAAACACGAATTTCATATTGAGCGTGAGAATCAGCACGTAAATTGAGAAAATGCAAAAGATTGTGTAAATCGATTTTCCAATACCATTGCGTGTAGCAGCTTAAAGGCAAATTCATGCGTGCTAGTTCGCGAGCCAAACCTTCCTTATTTTCGTCAACAATATTTCCAGCTTCATCCTGATTAATCATTTCAAGATAGTGATCGTAAGATTTTACCGAATCATTTTTTAAAATTTCCAAAACACGCTTTGATTCTGCGGAGTTTAAAACTTTGGTTTCATCGCGACCTTGATGATTTATTTTTGATTGCGCTGAAAGATTTTCAGCTTTTGGAACATAAAATTCATCTTCAACAATTGAATAGCGCGCAGAATATTCATTTACTGAAGCTGTGCGATGGCGAATCCATTGGCGCGCCACAAAAATTGGCAGCTTAATGTGAAACTTAATTTCACACATTTCCAGTGGAGTTGTGTGGCGATGCGCGATTAAATAATTAATCAAACCTTTATCAGCATTTACTTTTTTAGTACCTTGACCGTAGGAAACACGAGCCGCCTGAACAACGGAAGAATCATTTCCCATATAATCAACAACGCGAACGAAACCGTGATCTAAAACTTCAAAAGGTTTATATAAAATTTCTTCAAGCTCAGAAGAAACTGGTCGCAAAGTTTGATTTGACTGGGTGCGCAAGAAATTGATTTCTTCTAGCTGTTCTTTTTTGATGACCATTTTTCTGAGGGGAATTTTTGATATTTGATTTATTATAAAAAAGTAAATTACCATTTATCAATTATCAATTAGGAATTAAATCTCATTTGTTTCAATTCGAATAATTCGGACTCCTGCAAAAACATCATTCATGACGATCGAAATCATAAAAACACAACTCCAATCCATTCCTGAAACGCCCGGTGTTTACAAATTTTTCGACAACAAAGAACAGGTTCTTTACGTTGGCAAAGCCAAAAATCTGCTTAAAAGAATTTCGAGCTATACCAAAAAAAATCTGCTTTCCGCTCGCATTGCGCGCATGGTTTATCTGGCGCAAAAAGTTGAATTTATTCAAACAGAAAGTGAAGTTGAAGCTCTTCTTCTCGAACATAATTTAATTAAAAACCTGCTACCACGTTTTAATATTTTATTGCGCGATGATAAAACTTTTCCCCAAATTTTAATAACAGATCACGACTTTCCTCAAATCAGCAAATATCGCGGTCAAAAAACCACCAAAGGTCAATATTTTGGACCTTACGCTTCTGGACTTGATGTTAATCACGCCATTGATGTTTTGCGTAAAATTTTTCAATTGCGCAATTGCACCGATTCTGAGTTTAAATCGCGCAAAAAACCATGTTTAGAATATCAAATCAAAAGATGTTCTGCGCCTTGTGTAGACATGATTTCAAAAGATGAATATAAAATTTCTGTCACCAACGCCAACGCATTTTTAAGCGGAAAATCTTCCGATTTACAAAAAGAATTAAATAAAAGAATGGTGCGTTTAAGTGAGCAGCAAAATTATGAAAAAGCTGGATTTGTGCGCGACCAGATTAAGTCGCTAAATGCAATTCAGGCCAAACAAAATATTAATGTCCGCGAAGTTAATGATGCTGATATTCTTACTGTTGCCAACATTAACGGCATGATTTGCGCTTATGTGGCTTTTTTTCGCGCCGGACAAAGTTTGGGCGGCAAACCTTATTTTTATGAAATTGATAGTGATAAAAAATCAGAAGAATTTTTAAGCGAATTTTTAGGACAATTTTATTTATCCCAAACGCCGGCAAGCACTATTTTACTTGGTTTAGATTTGCCGGAGAAAAATTTAATGGAAGAATTTTTACAAAAAATTTGTGGTCGCAAAATTGAAATAATAAATCCAAAACGCGGCGCTAAATTTACGCTGGTTAAAGAACAAGAACGCTTGGCTTTACAAAATCTGGAACAAAAAATTTCACAAAATTTAAGCACCAAAGAATTGCTTCTTGATGTAAAAAAGATTTTTGATTTACCAAAAATGCCGCAAAGAATTGAAGTTTATGATAATAGTCATACTGGCGGAACTAACGCGGTTGGAGCTTTAATAGCAGCGGGAGTGGATGGATTTATAAAAAGCGGTTATCGAAAATTTAACATTCGTTTTGAAGATATTAATCACGATCAACCTAAACGTGACGATACTGCAATGTTGCGCGAAGTTTTAACGCGGCGTTTTTCTAAATTACATGCGGAAGAATATCCTGATTTTATTATAATCGATGGCGGCAAAGGTCAATTGCGCGCAGCGCAGGAAGTTTTTGACGAATTAAAAGTGAAAATTCCTTTTATCTGCATGTCCAAAGGCGAAAACCGCAATGCCGGAGAAGAGTTTTTTCATCAAACTAAAAAAGAATCTTTTACTTTACCAAAACATGCACCAGTAATGCATTACTTACAACGCTTGCGTGATGAAGCACATCGTTTTGCAATCATGATTCATAGAAAAAAAAGAGATAAAGCAGCTTTGGTTAATTAAATTCTGTACCAAAACTTTCTTCCTTCAAAAAGCTCGAGTAAATTTTTCCTTATAATTTAATAGGCTTTGGCGCTGGTTTTTTCGGTGGAGAAGTTGGAGCTTTTTCTCTTTTGTTAGCCTCACTTGCTTTGGTAGTCGCATCTGCAACACTAACTCTAGCTTTTCCTCCAGATGCAGCTTTACCACCAGCTGGTGGAGATGATGGTGTTGCGCCTGCTTTTTTATTTGAAGTAAGAGGGGTTGGTTTAGACTGAGTTGCCAATGTTTTGTTTGTTGTAGGTCCTTTAGCAGCAGAAGTATTTCCTACTTTAGTGCCAGCACCCGCACTCGCAGCAGCTTTATCTTTTGAAAGCGTTCCCATTTTATCTTCACCAATATTGTGAGAACCAACACCGCGTTTTTCAAATTTATCTTTATGAACTTCATTAGTTTCAGCATTTCTGCTTCTTGAAGCTGAGGTAGAACCGCCACCAAATTCTCTTTTTGGTGCTGCTTCTTTTTTCTCAGACGCTGCCAAAGAAGGTGGTGGAGGTGGAGGCGTAGAACTACTTCCACCTTCAACTTCCAACTTTACTGACTCTGCTTTCTTGGCCCCACCGCTCTCTCCAGGATTATGTGCTTTAACCCCAAATTTTTCTGCAGTTGCTTCATTTCTACTTCTAGAAGATGCAGTAGAACCCATATAGCTTGGCTGTGTATTCTCCGTAGGCAGAGGCGGAGCCTCATCCGTAGAATCTTTATCTGTTAGAGCATTATCGACAGATCTATTCGTAGTTCCTCCAGAATCTTCACCTGAATTTTTTGTTCCGACATCATCTTCACCTGCACCTTCAGATCGCTCTTTTTCATCTTTTCGCTTCTCTTCTGGAACTTTATTTGCATTATCCTTATCTGAATTTTCCTCACCTAAACGATCAACCTGCGTCGGCTGGGAATCTCTTGGAGTATGATCAGATCCATTTTCGGTAGATTCTTGTAGAGTTGGCTGATGATCACTATCACTAGCTTTATCTGGAACAGTAGTAGCTTTTGATTTTTCTGTTCCGACATTACCCGCACCATCACCTTCAGATCTCTTTTGTTCATACTTTTGTTTCTTTTCTAGAGTTTCATTTACATTATCCTGACCTGAATTTTCCTCACCTAAGCGATCATTCGGTTGCTGAGAATCTCTTCGAGTATGATCAGATCCATTTTCGGTAGATCCTTGCAGAGTTGGCTGAACTTCTTTTTTCTCAGGCACTGCCGAAGAAGGTGATGGCGGTGAAGATGAAACTGGAGCTGGAACTGGCTCTGCTGCTGGCAGTGTTGAATTCATTGAAGTTAAAGTAGATGCAGAACTATCGTCCTCAACTTTTTGCTCTTTATTTGCAGCTGGCGGTGTTAGCTCAGAACCACTTCCGACTTTAACTTCTTCCTGTGTTTTTTCACCCACTGAAGCAGATGGCGGAGGAGAAGGAGGTGGTGGTGGCGGTGGTGGTGAAGCCACATCCGTAGTAACTTTATCTGTTGAAGCATTATCACCAGTAGATTTATTCGCACTTCCCCCAGAATCTTTACCTGATTTTTCTGTTCCGACATTATCTGCACCATCACCTTCAGAGTACTTTTGTTTCTTTTCTAGAGTTTCACTTACATTATCCTGACCTGAATTTTCCTCACCTAAACGATCATTCGGTTGCTGAGAATCTCTTCGAGTATGATCAGATCCATTTTCGGTAGATCCTTGCAGAGTTGGCTGATGATCACTACTACTAGCTTTATCTGGAACAGTAGTAGCTTTGCCTTTATTTCCCATTAAACCAATCATGCTTTTTGCCTGACCTCCTGCCCGCATGACACCCTTAAATCCTGACTTGGCTACGCGCATACCTCGCTCTTGAATTCCACGCAAAGTTCCGTAAGCATTTTTGGCCATACCAGAAGCGGAAGCATCCCAGTCGCTGTTGAGTTCTGCCCCTCCCACCAATTTTGAGGCAAAACCGGTTATTTGATCCATGAATTTCATGAAAATAAACATGATCAGCGCGGCTTTTATAATGCTTTGCAATTTTTCTTGATTCATCGAACCAAGCATCGGCAAACCTACTCCCAAAACTTCCAAACCAGGGAAAGTTTTGATATCAGGGATTTTGAAAATACAAATGATGCTGGTATTTTTCGCCGCGTCATTACAAATCATTTGTTTCGGATTTTGCTTTCCATCACCGGTAAATCTTACATCATCGCCAATAATTACCTTGTCAAAAAGCGTTATTAAAATTCCGAGATAAGCAAAAAGAATCATCGGCTGTAAAGTGAAGCCTAGCATTTGTTTCCACCAGCCATCAAAAATATTTTTGGTTTTGTTAAATAAAGCCGCAGTTATAGCAATTGGAGAAACATACATCAGGATAATTATCGAAGTAATCGAGAGTAGAAAAATATGAAGAGCGCGAATAGTTAACGATATCATAAAAAAGGCCAGAGCAAAAGAGGCGACAACAAAAACAATTCCAAATCCGCCAGTTAAAAGTCCCCCCAAAATCATGAATATCAGGTTAGGAACTGAAACCTCCGGACCAAATCCTAAAGCGCGGGC
Organism: Rickettsia typhi; assembly: GCA_945862455.1. GTDB lineage: Bacteria > Pseudomonadota > Alphaproteobacteria > Rickettsiales > UBA1997 > UBA2645. The sequence continues at coordinate 19,555 of CAMAXU010000005.1, forward strand.
GATTTTACAATCAAGCGTATCCCAAATTCTTAAATATTCACTGCCCGGTGGATAAGATGCATTTTGACTATATTTAGTACTTTCATTTTGATCGGCATAATTAAATCGTGGGAACTGGCAGCCATCAAGAGTGTTTGAAGTGCCACTCTCATCAACCCTAAACATAATATCCGACAGTAAAGTAGAAGTTCCAAGTACGCCTTTCATAAAACCATATTGCCAACCATCTCCCACGGCAAAATACATCACTAAACCGATTTTTAGAATATAAGGTAATAATTGTTTTTTAGTGATTGCGCTACCACCACCGTGAAGAATCATATAACCAAAAAACATAATCGACATCGTCAAAGTCAGTTTGATTATAGATTGCAGGTTTGATTGAACTTTTAAGAAAAATGACTGAGTTTTTAAACCATATCCACGCTGATAAGCATAACCACTTGTACATACGCCACTACTGTTTGGTTTTTCATCGGGGTTGATGCATTGTGTATCTCCTGCAACATTAAGAAAAAGATTCTCCAGAGTTTCCTTAAAGCATTGCGCCATTGGCGCGGAAAAGTTTTTCGTATTTATCGGAATTAATTGTGAGTTGTAGCCATAAACATTTTGTGAATCACCTTTTAAATCTTTACAGGAAGCAGAAATGAAGGCTCCTTCGAGATTACTGCTGCGAACATATGGCAGAATAGGAATCTTGCTGCAATGGTTCATATATTGGCAGAAATTATCTACCAAGGTTGTGTTAGCAGCATTGACTTTCTTAGTTTCAGTTCCGCCAGCAAGTAAGTGGTTATAAGGACAAACTGAGTAAGTTTTAGCGCAAACATAATTAGATTGGGTTTTGCTGGCGTAAGCCGCAAATGAAACAGTTTCTATAGTACAAGACGATCCAATTTCACAAAATCCATGATTATATTTCCCCAATCGACCGCCAAGACCAATTCTATTTTCTATACAAATGGCATTTTGACTTCTTCTTTTGCAGCAATCATAAGCTTTTTGCATTGAAGCTGATTTTTTGGTGGTTAAGAATCTGTAGCAGGCATAAACTGGTGCGGCACCGGGTCCGGTCATGTAATATCTCTGTTTTCCGTCTTCATATCCAAGGTTTTGTTTTCTATTAAAAATCACATTTCCCGAAGAATCTTTTTCGTCAATCGGGTTATCGCAGGAATTATCTCCGTCATCTTTATATTCCATTCCACCATAAATATATTCGCGGTAAAATTTCTTCTCGATGTCAGCTAAGGCATCATTTTGTTTGCTGGCATCACTTTCAATGCCGAAGGCATTACAAGTTTTTGAATCAACAACAACGCCATTATTAAGAAAAAGATCTTCTATACATTTGCGATAAGGGCCTTTATCACGCTTCCAAGTAACTTTATCATCCGGAACCCATGACTGCCATTCACTACCACAAACTCTGGCATTTTCATAAGTATTTCGAGCCACATCCCAAATAATTGCCAAAGCAGAAATTGCAGCTCCAACTGCAGCTGTGTAAGCTGCCACCGAAGAACAACATGTTGCAAGATCAGTTGCTGAAAGCGCGGCCTGAGTACAAGAAGCAGCATTTCCTGGAATTGCACAGCTAGTTTGCCAAGTACCATATTCATAAAGTCTTGAACCACATTGCTTGGCTGCAAGAACTTGCCTTACCGCTGTAATTGGAGTTAAAATTGCTGCCGGTAAAATTGCAGCCATTATAGGATATTGTGCAGTTTCAGTAGCAACCCCAGCGGTGTTTTTTACCATCGGAGGTGAGCACATAATTTTGGAAGTTATATCTGCCGCCATCATCGCTGCTCCAACGCTAGCAACATATCCAATACAAGACGGATTGCTCAAATCCCAGTCTATATCTTTGTTATTTGAAAAAGGATCAAATGCTATTGAACCGGTATTACATCTATTGGAATTGGTATCATAACCCCTACCCGAATTAAAACCAATGCCATCACGCACACCTTCATAAACGGCGTAAGAATTGTGAGGAGTTAAAGCAGCAAAAACAGCAATAAAAAAGGCGCAGAAAAAACTTAGAAATGTTTTTAAAAAACTACGCTGCATCAAAAATTTTAATTAACTGATTAATTTCTTGATTAGCTGTTTTGAAAGAGGTGCGATTAACCGTCAAGTAAGAACTAACATCAAGAATTTTCCTAAGTTCAATCATGTCGTTTTCAATAAGTGTTTTGCCACTACTTACTAAATCGAGAATAAAATCACATAAGTTCAATGTCGGTGCAATTTCAATTGAACCATTGAGTTTTATTGCTTCAGCCTGAATGCCCAATTCAGAAAAATAATTTGAGGCAATTGAAGTATATTTAGTAGCAATTCTGATGTGGCTTCTTTTTGCTAAATCGAGTTCCACCGATTTTTTGGCAGCAATTGATAAACGACATTTGCCGATTCCCAAATCTAAAACTGGAAAAATTTCTGAGGAGGAAAATTCTTTCAAAACATCAAGCCCGCAAATGCCAATATCAGCAGCGCCAAATTTAACAAAAGTAGCAACGTCAAAACTGCGAACTTTAACTAAATCAAGATTTTTGCGATTAGTTGTAAAAACAAGTTTACGTGAAGATTCATTAAAAAAATCAGCTTCTGGAATAATATCACTTCTGGTTAAAAGCGGCATCAACTCTTCTAAAATCCGACCTTTTGGAACGGCAAATATAATTTTTTTCATCTATTTAAAAATTTTTCTGATAACGCATTAAAGCACCGAGAACATTTCTGGTTTCTAGACTGGTCCCGAAATTATCGCGCTGGTTTTTATATCCGACTTGAAAAAGTAATTTGTCAAAAAATGAATTTTTTAAAAATTCATAGCCCATGGAAATTTCAGTTAAATTACTTTTGAAACCATATTGCCCAACATGCGAATTATCACGATTGGCGTAACCTAGAGTTACATTCCAGTTTTCATAAAAACGATTAATCACATTGCCAGTAAAATATTTTTCACCCACATCAGAATTTCCATTAAGATTTTTAATCGCAGCATATTCCAACAAACCATCAATAATATAATTTTTCTTCACCGGATATTTATAATTAATTCCCGCCACAAAACCCTTTTGGTCAGTAATTTTATTTGGATTCACCAAAGAAGCGCGACTATTTACATTCAAATTAATGTAAGAAAAATGGTAAGATAATTTTTCTTGTTTTGAAAAATCAAAATTAATATCAAGCGAGGTAATATAAGATTGCAATCCTCCAGAATCACCGGCAATCGCGTCTGATTTTGAATTTGAATCGCGATCTGTAATCAAAGAATTATCCAAATTTTTGCGATCATTTTTAAAAATTCCGTAGCTGATTTCATAAAGCCCCGTAGTTTTTGCATTACCTAAACGATAAATTCCATTCATTCCTAATTTCTCATTTTGTCTGTAATTTTCAGCAATGTTGTAAGTCCAAATACCGCGATTCCAGCGCCAAGCAGTACCAAAGTTTAAATCAAATTTACCCAACACAAAAGCATGTTTTTTGCTATTGTAAGTTAAGTTTAACTCTTCCAAAAAAAGTCCTTCATTTTCAAAAGAAATATCACCGCCGCCATTTACAAGATTATTTCTTCTAGCTGCTTCAGAACTCTGATAAACTGGATCTATTCTTATAAAGCTGTTTAAGGAAAAATTCTTCGCAAAATTATAACCACTAAAAAGACGCATTCTGCCGTAAGTGTCATTATATTCTATTTTACGATTAGTGCTTTGATATTCGTCATTAAAGTTAGCATCAAGAACCAAGCGATTGGTTAATTTTGGCTTGAAAGAAAATTTTTCCTGCTCGGAAATTTCTTCCGCATTTGCTTCTATTAATTGTTTTAGAATTCCTGGCTTCACATCTTCAACTGCTAGAACTTCGCAGGAAAAAAGACTGAAAATCAGAAAGAAGTAAAAAATTTTCATTAATTGCTTTTTAGTCGGGGATACAGAATTTGAAAATTAACTGTCAGTATTTTTCGGACTAACATTTTGAGCAAATTTATGTCAATTGCACTCTTAATCGCAACAAGTTTTTCTTTTGGATTTTTTGTTGAAAGTATCATTGGTTTCGGCGGCGGTTTAATCGCCTATTCAATTTTAGGATTTTTTCTCGATTTAAAAGAAATAATTTTGGCTGGATTATATATTTCAACCTGCGCCAGCACTTACATTGCTTACACTGACCTTAAATCTTTTGACAAGAAAATTTTCAAATCCGTAGCTCCTATTTGTTTACTTGGAACTATTTTAGGGGTTTTTGTTTTTACTTTTTTTTCTTCTGTAATTTTATCAGTAATATTTGGTATTTTACTGATTTTACTCGCGATAAAAACCATTTTTTTTGACAAATTTATTTTTCCAAAAAATTTTAAAACTCAATTATTCTTCATCGGCGGAATTTCCCAAGGCGCCTTCGGAATTGGCGGTCCTTTTATTGTCAACGCCTTAAAAAGTGATTTTAAAAATAAATCAGCATTGCGCACAACGATGGCAGTGTTTTTTATGTTTTTTAATTTAGTAAGATTCGCGCAACTTTCTCTGCAAGGAAAAATTGAACCGGCATTCTTTAGTAAAATTTGGTGGACAATAATTCCGGTTTTTTTAGCGATTCATGTGGGATATAAAATTCACTTAAAAATCAGCGAAAACTTATTTAAAAAGATGATTGGATTTATAACAATTTTCGCAGGATTAAAATTTTTGACCAAGGTTTGATCAAAGTTTTTTAAGCGAAAGTGTTTTAAGCCAAAGTTTTTTAAGCCAAGGTGTTTTAAGCCAAGGTGTTTTAAGATTTTACCTTGAAAAACCAAAGCCAATCCTTAAAAATACACCAATCTAAAAATCAACTTCACTCATGCACCAAAATTTCAAAAAAATCATATTATCACTAATCGCAATTGGTCTTTTATTGAGTTTTCAAATCTCCACTTCCGATTTCCACCACGAACAATCGGCAATTCTTGATGCTGCTCAAGATGAAGAATCACCAGAAAATGAAAATTGTGAATTAGAAAAACTCTTCACTCGTCCTTCCGAAATCATCTCCACTTTCAGAATTTCTTTCTACTTGCCTCAAAATAATGATTTAATTCTTTCGCAAAATCTCTTTGACGTTCCAACATCGCCGCCCAACGCTTAAAATTCAATTTGCCTCACCACAAGTTTTTCTTAATTATTTGCTAAATTTTCATGAAATCTATTTTTAATAATCTCAAATATGACTTGCCAGCAAGTCTGGTCGTATTTTTCGTTGCACTTCCACTTTGTTTAGGAATCGCACTTGCATCCGGCGCACCATTATTTTCTGGAATTATCGCAGGCATTGTTGGCGGTATTGTTGTTGGTGCTGCAAGTGGCTCAGCACTTGGTGTTAGCGGTCCCGCTGCCGGACTTTCAGTTGTGGTTCTTGGTTATATCGCCGCTCTTGGCGATTCTTGGCAATCTTTTCTTTTAGCCGTGGTTTTAATGGGCATGATTCAAGTGATTGCCGGATATTTAAAACTCGGCAGCATCGCCCGCTATTTTCCGGAATCGGTGATAAAAGGCATGTTAACCGGCATTGGTTTAATCATAATTTTAAAACAAATTCCACACGCCATTGGTTACAATTCTGAATTTAAAGATGATTTTGATTTCGACATTCTCGACAGCCAAAACACTTTCTCAGAATTGTCGCATATGTTTAACTTCATCACTCCAAATGCCATTTTGATTGCCATAGTTTCAATGTTAGCTCTGATTCTTTGGGAAGAAGTTTTAGCCAAAAAGAATAAAATTTTTAAAGTAATTCCAAGTCCTTTGGTTGCGGTTATTGCTGGGATTATTTTGGGTAGATTTTTAGAAATTGATGAAAATAAAATCGTAAAAATCCCCGTTATTTCAAGCTTTGGCGATTTTTTTCAGCAATTTACCTTACCTGATTTTTCACAAATTTCTAACCCTCAAATTTACGGAATAGCTTTTGTAATGGCAATTATCGCCAGCATTGAAACTTTACTCTGCGTTGAAGCGGCAGATAAACTTGATCCACAAAAACGTATAACTCCGACTAATCGCGAATTAAAAGCGCAAGGTTTGGGAAATATTGTTTCTGGATTAATTGGAGGTTTACCAATCACTCAAGTTGTTGTTCGATCTAGCGCTAATATCAGCTTTGGCGCCAAAACAAAAATGTCAACAATAGCACACGGATTTTTATTATTAATTTGCGCCCTCGCAATTCCTAATTTGCTAAACATGATTCCTCTTGCCACCTTGGCTTGTGTGCTTTTATCGGTTGGTTATAAATTAGCAAAACCCGCGATCTTTAAACAAACTTATCGGTTAGGTTTGGAGCAATTTATACCGTTTTTAGCAACAATTGCCGGCATGCTTTATTTCGATCTTTTAAAAGGCGTTGGAATTGGCATGGGTTTTGCAACCTTCTTCATTTTGCGAAATAATTATCATGCTAAAAATGTTTTACAAAATTCCGAGCATCAGGAAGTTTCAGCTTTAACTAAAGAAGTGCGCGACTCTTTAACTCCGACCAAAGCCTTGCGAATTTTAAAAGATGGCAATCAACGCTTTGTCAATAACCTGAAATTAAACCGCAATCTTTTGCAGCAAATTAACGAAACTTCAGAAGAACAACATCCTTTCGCTTTGGTATTGAGTTGCATTGATTCACGAACTTCTGCTGAATTAATTTTCGACCAAGGTTTGGGTGATATTTTTAGCTGTCGAATTGCTGGAAATATTTTAAATGACGATATTTTAGGCAGCATGGAATTTGCCTGTAAAATTGCTGGTGCCAAATTAATTATGATTTTGGGACACAGCGAATGCGGTGCAATTAAAGGCGCTTGTAATAATGTTGAATTGGGAAAATTAACTGGACTTTTGAAAAAAATAAAACCGTCAGTTAAAGCAGCTCATTCAATTAAATCGACTCAAGATTTTCATGATTTAGAATTTGTAGAACAAGTTGCTACAATCAACGTGCAAGAGGTTGCGAATCAAGTTTTAAAAGATAGCAAGATTATTCGCGATCTTCACAAAGCTGGTAAAATTGCAATTGCCAGCGGTATGTACAACGTAGCAACTGGAGTTGTAAATTTTTACTAAATGCCGCTGAATAATTCTAAAATAGCTCAGGATGATCTTCTCACATCGTCATCCTGAACTTACTTCAGAATCCCTGCGCTAATCTAAAAACATCATTCGTTGACAAGTTCATTCGCCTCAATATTTTGCCCGTCCCTCCTATTTTTTAATAATTAAAAAAATAAAAATCATGAAAGTTTATTACGACCAAGATGCTGATATAAACATCATCAAATCAAAAAAAGTTGCCATAATTGGCTACGGTTCTCAAGCTCACGCACATGCACAAAACCTTAGAGATAGCGGTGTTGTTGAAGTTAAAATTGCTCTTCGCGAAGGATCGCCAACAATTGCCAAAGCGCAAAATGCCGGCTTTGAAGTTTTATCAAATGTTGCCGCTGCAAAATGGGCTGATGTGTTAATGGTTCTAACTCCAGATGAATTACAAGCTGAAATCTATAAAAATGATTTGCAAAAAAACATGAAAAAAGGCGCTGCTCTAGCCTTTGCTCATGGTCTTAACGTGCATTTCAAATTGATCAAACCAAGAAAAGATTTAGACGTTTTCATGGTTGCTCCAAAAGGTCCGGGACACACAGTTCGCGGCGAATATGTTAAAGGTGGTGGCGTTCCATGTCTAGTTGCAGTTGCTCAAGATGTTTCTGGCAATGCACTTAAAATCGCTCTTTCTTACGCTTCAGCTGTTGGCGGTGGACGTTCAGGAATTATCGAAACTAACTTTAAAGAAGAATGTGAAACTGACCTTTTCGGTGAACAAGCTGTTCTTTGTGGTGGCGTTACTGCTTTAATTCAAGCTGGCTTCGAAACTTTAACTGAAGCTGGTTACGCACCAGAAATGGCATATTTTGAATGTTTACATGAAATGAAATTGATTGTTGATCTTCTTTATGAAGGCGGCATTGCCAACATGCGTTATTCAATTTCAAACACGGCAGAATATGGTGATTTAACTCGCGGTCCAAGAATCGTTACCGAAAAAACCAAGAAAGAAATGAAGAAAATTTTAACTGAAATCCAGAAAGGAAAATTCGTTAAAGAATTCATGCAAGAAAATGCAACCGGAAAGAAAAATTTCGATGCTCTGCGTGCTAAAGGCAAAGCTCATCCAATCGAAGAAACCGGCGAAAAACTTCGCGCCATGATGCCATGGATTGCGAAAAATAAATTAGTTAACAAAGCTGCTAACTAAATAAAATTCCGAGTCTGTTTTTTACAGACTCGGAAACCTTCCTTTTTTCCCGCCTCAAGATCATTTCGAGATAGAAAATTTAAAAATTAATCTAATTTCTTTTCTTTGAATTTGACCTATCTTAAGAATTACCAAAAATAATTTTTATAAATTCTCTATGATAAATAACCTTTCAATCATCATCCTTGCTGCTGGCAAAGGCAGTCGTATGAAATCTGATTTGCCGAAAGTAATGCATAAAGTGGCGAATCGTGAAATGTTAAATTTGGTGATTGATGAAGCTAAAAACTTGAATCCAAAAAATATTACGATTGTGGTTTCACAAGAAATGGAAAATTGGCAAGAAAAAATTCTTAAAAATCATCCCGAAATTAAAATTTCATTCGCTTTGCAAAAAGAGCGCAAAGGCACAGCGCACGCGGTTTCAATTGCTTTAGAAAATATTTCCGATTTAGGTGAAAAAACTTTAATTCTTTACGGCGATACGCCACTTACAACTCACACAACTTTAGAAAAAATGTCAAAAAAACTTGATGATTTTTCTTTGTGTATTTTAGGTTTTGATGATGAAGAAGAAAATGCTTACGGTCGCTTGGTTGTTGATGAAAATGGTCATTTAGCAAAAATTGTTGAGTTTAAAGATGCCACCGCTGAAGAAAAAAAAATCGCCCTTTGCAATTCCGGCGTTATGGGAGTTGATGGCAAACAGATTAAAAATCTTTTAGCTAAAGTTAAAAATGAAAATTCTGTCCAAGAATTTTATTTAACTGACATCGTTGGCATTGCAGGTGAATTGGGATTGAAACGCACTTTTTTAAAAACCAAACTTGAAGAAGTGTTGGGTGTAAATTCGCGTTTTGAACTGGCAAAAATTGAAGAAATAAAACAACAACAATTAAGAAGAAAAATGATGGATTCTGGCGTAACGCTGCTTGATCCATCTTCAGTTTATTTTTCTTTTGACACTAAAATCGCGCAAGATGTTGCGATTCATCCACAAGTTTTTTTTGGACCAAAAGTTATAATTGAAAAAGATGTTGAGATTAAATCCTTTTCTCACATTGAAGGAGCTAAAATCTCTTCTGGAGCAGTTGTTGGTCCTTTTGCCAGAATTCGTCCCGAAACAGAAATTGGTGAAAATGTGCGGGTTGGAAATTTTGTTGAAATCAAAAAATCCCAAATAAAAAAAGGCGCCAAAATTAATCATTTAAGTTATATTGGTGATTCTGAAATTGGCGAAGAAAGCAATATTGGCGCTGGTACAATCACTTGCAATTATGATGGTTATAATAAATCGAAAACTACCGTCGGTAGAAATGTTTTTATCGGCTCAAATTCAGCTTTGGTAGCACCTGTTGAAATCGGAGATGGCGCTGTAGTTGGCGCAGGAAGCGTGATTACTAAAAATGTTGCGCCAGATGATTTGGCGGTTTCGCGCAGCAAACAAATAAATTTACCTGAAGGCGGAAAGAAATTTCACGAGACAAAATCAAAAATAAAAAAATGAAGAAATTTTTAGTAACTATTTTAGCATTATTTTTTTTCACCCTTCCCGCTTATGCTTCGCGGGCTATTAGCGAAGTAAATTATTTTGCTTCTTTGCGATCCAACGAAACCAATGTGCGCTCTGGTCCTGGTCAAAATTATCCAATAAAATTCACCTTTAAATTGCGCGGTTTACCGGTTCGCGTGATTAGCGAGTATGACAATTGGAATGAAATTGAAGATTATGAAGGTCAAACTGGTTGGGTTACACAAAGCTTGCTCACCAAAAAAAGAACTTTAATGGTTCGCACCACTAAAAGCTTTGTCAATATGCATGGCAAAGATAGTGAAAAATCGCGGATTATTTATCGTTTAGAAAATAACGTGATTGGTGATTATTTAAAATGTCTTGAAGATTGGTGCGGCATTAAGATCAATGGCAAAAAAGGTTGGGTATTAAAAGTTGATTTATTCGGAACTGACGAAGCTAATTAATTAATATCCGCGCCAAGCTGGACCACTTCCACCACCATTATTCGTCGCTCTGGTCCACATCGTACGAGTTTGATGATTTTCTAAATGATGCTTGGTTAAATGATGTTCGGATTGCGGCTTAATTGAAATATTTTCTTCCGAAGATTTTCCCGCTAACTTCATTGCCAATTTTTGAATATCGGTAATTGTAGTGCTTGGCAAAATAGGAGCATTATATCTTTCTTCTTCCCGCTGATGGATGGAAGAAACCGTACGCTTCGCAACCTCACTGGTTATTTCAGAGGTCGGAACTTTCATTACTGTTTTTGCTAGAGTATGAAATGATGATTTCAAAATTTTATCCTAAGTATTTATAATGTGGTTTGAAGCATAGCTTCATTGGAAGCAGAAAATAAAATGAACTAACTACGAAAGTCAAGATTCTTCTACTTCAGGTTGTAAAAATATTAAAATTTAAGTCTCTTTTCTTGGGGAATTTTTTTAGAAACTAAGAACTTATGATTACGAAATTAGCGATTTAGTTTTAATGGTAAATTTTCCAACAGCGTCATCGAACTTGCTTCAGGATCTAACACAATAATGAGGCTTCTTGCAGAGCTTTTTCTATTAATATTATTACTGCGAATATTACTTTTTCTTTTCTTCTTTTTTGCGCGGATCGAGATAAATCAAAATTGGAGCTGAAATATAAATTGAAGAATAAGTTCCAATCACAATCCCAACAAAAGTTGCGGTGCTAAAACTATATAAAGCTTCGCCGCCGAATAGCATCAAAGCCAAAAGCGAAAATAAAGTTACGCCTGAAGTTAAAACTGTTCTGCTTAAAGTTGAATTAGTGCTGGAATTAATCAGATCAGCTAAATTCATCTTTTTATAACGACGTAAATTTTCGCGGATGCGATCATAAATTACCACTGAATCATTGATAGAATAACCAATAACAGTAAGGATTGCGGCGATTGAAGTTAGGTTAAATTCTAAGCCACTCAAAGAGTAAAAACCTAAAGTTAAAACTGCGTCATGAATTAAGGCAAAAATGCCACCAATACCAAATTGCCAATCAAATCTGATCCAAATATAAATCATGATGAAAGCAAAAGACATAATAAGTGCCAAAAAGCCCTTCCAGATTAATTCTGCGCCAACTTGTGGACCAACATAATCAATTTTACGATATTCAACATTGGTAAAATTTTGATTTAAGATTTCCTGAATTTTTTTAACTATAACTGACTGTTCTTCATCAGCTTTGGCAACGCGGATAAGTAAATCTTTTTGATCTACATTTTGAATTTGAACATCTTTAATTTGCGAAGTGATGAGTTCGCGAACCTTTGCTACATCAACATTCTCAGCCATTCTGGCTTCGATTAAAATACCACCGGCAAAATCAATTCCAAAATTTAATCCCTTAACGAACACCAAAGCCAACGACCCAATAATGCAAATAACCGACATTAATAATGCCAGTTTATGCACCTTCATAAAGTCAATATTGGTGCGGCTCAATGAGGAACGAAAAGATGAAATAATTTTCAAATTATTTTGCGTTTATTTTACGAATTGCTGAGGCGATTCTGCTCAATTTTCTTGCAGCAGTATTTAATTTATAAACTTTTTTAGTAACACCGCGCATGATTTCTGGCTCTAGTACTTTAAAGGCTTCACGAGCTTTAGGTTCGTCACCCGCTTTAACAGCATCATCAACTTTTCTAACGAAAGTTCTGATTCTGTTTCTTCTAGAGTTGTTAACTTCTTTCTTTGCTGCGCTGCCGCGAAGTGCTTTCTGAGCTGATTTGGTATTAGCCATTTTTTTTGTTTAAGTTTAGTTTGGAAAATTTTTTTTGGGAGCGGCGTAAAATATGAACGAAATACAATTTAGCAAGAAAATATTATATACTAATTCCAAAGTCACCCTAAGCCTTTGTGATGGGTGATTCGAGCCTCGGGCCTGAATCACTCATCACGCAGGCTCAGGGTGACTTATGAATTTTGTGAATTAATTTATTGAGATTTTTTTAATGCCATTCATGTAACTAAGCAAAACTTCCGGAACATTAATTGATCCATCTTCATTTTGGTAATTCTCTAAAATCGCAACCAGCGTTCTGCCCACAGCCAAAGCCGATCCATTTAAAGTATGAACAAAATTATTTTTGCCGTCTTTATTTTTATATTTTATCGAACCGCGTCGCGCTTGGAAATCACCGCAATTTGAGCAGCTAGAAATTTCACGATATTTTTCTTGGCTTGGCAACCAAACTTCTAAATCATAAGTTTTTTGGGCGCAAAATCCCATGTCGCCGTTGCACAAAAGAATTTTTCTAAATGGCAATTCTAAACGACGCAAAATTTCGCAAGAAACATTGGTCATTCTTTCATGCTCAGTTTCAGATTGCTCGGGCGTTGTGATTGAAACCAATTCTACTTTTTTAAATTGATGTTGACGAATCAAACCTTTGGTATCTTTTCCAGCCGAGCCTGCTTCGCGGCGAAAGCACGGCGTGTAAGCGGTGAAGCGGATTGGCAAATCGCTTTCGACTAAAGTTTTTTTAGCAACTAAATTTACCAAAGAAACTTCAGCAGTTGGAATTAACCAATAATCGTCGGTTGTTTTGAAAGCATCTTCGGCAAATTTTGGCAATTGACCTGAATTAAACATGGCGTTTGATTTCACCAAATTTGGCGGCGAAACTTCAGTGTAATTATTTTCTTGCGCCACATCGAGCATAAAATTTGAAAGCGCGCGTTCCATGCGTGCCAAGCTTCCCGACAAAGTTGAAAAACGCGCGCCCGACATCAAAGCTGATTGCTCGAAATCCAACATTTTTAAATTTTCACCTAAATCATCGTGAGCCTTGGGAGTGAAAGAGAATTTTTTTGGAGTGCCAAATTTTTCAATTTCAACATTGTCATTTTCATCAAAGCCAATTGGAACTGACTTGTGCGGAATGTTTGGAAGTGTCGCTAAAATTTCATTTAATTTTTCATCAATTGAAAAATCATTTTCAGCTGCAATTAATTCAGCATTAACTTTTTTTGAATCTTCTAAAAATAAAGATGCATCGCCGCCAGCTTTTTTTATTTCAGCAATATCTTTAGCAAATTTATTTCTTTTAGACTGCAATTCTTGAATCAAAAAAGTTTTTTTTCTTTTTTCTTCATCAAATTTTAAAAGCTCTAAAGCTCTAGTTTCATTGTTTCTGGCAATCATTGCCGCATCAAATTTTTCAGGATTTTCGCGGATCCATTTTATGTCTAACATTTGTTTGATTGATTTAGATAAGGGGTTTTAGTAAAAAGTTTTTTCATTCTGTTTTGGCGATAAAAAAATTCAACTTGAGATATCTAAATGAACCTAAACGCAATTACTCTTTCGCAAAAACTAATTCAAATTCCATCTTACAGCGGCGTGAATTTACAAGTTATTGAATTTCTCGCTGATTATTTAAAAAACTTGGGATTTTCTTGCGATTTTTTGGAATATGACGGCGACAATTCTTACAAAGTAAATAATCTGCACGCAGTTTTAAACCCCAATAATTCGAAAAAAACTTTGTATTTCGCCGGCCATACCGACGTTGTAAATGAAGGAAATAAACAATCTTGGATGCATGATCCATTCGCCGCAAAAATTATTGACGGAAAACTTTTTGGTCGCGGCGCTGCTGATATGAAATGTGCCATCGCCTGCTTTGTTTCGGCGGTTGAAGAATTTTTATCGGCAAATAAAAAACCAGATTTTGGCATCGGTTTTTTAATCACTAATGATGAAGAAAATGATGGCGTAAATGGAACTAAAAAAGTTTTGGAATGGATGAAAGAATCTAACAAAATAATTTCACATTGTTTGGTTGGCGAGCCAACAAATCCAGAAAAATTCGGTGAAATGATAAAAGTGGGAAGACGCGGATCTATTGGCTTTACAGTAAAAATTATCGGCAAGCAAGGTCACGTTGCTTATCCGGAAAATGCCATAAATCCAATCACAGTTTTGCTAAATCTTTTGAAAATTTTGAAAGATCATAAATTCGATGACGGCACAAAATTTTTCGATGCCACTAATCTTGAAATCACTTCAATAACTTCACAAAATCTCGGCGGAAATGTAATTCCAAACGAGGCTGGAGCCGCATTTAACGTGCGTTTCAACGATATACATACTTCGCAATCAATTATTGATCTTGTTGAATATGCTTGCAAAAAAACTGTTGGCTTTGGTGCAAAATATGAATTGGTTCATAAAACTAGCGGCGAAAGTTTTTTAAGCAAACCAGCTTTACTTGCTGAAATTACAATAAATGCAGTTGAGAAAATCTGCGGTAAAAAACCAATTTTAAGCACTACAGGCGGAACTTCTGATGCCAGATTTATCAAGGATTATGCCGAAGTTGTGGAAATTGGTTTAATCAATAAAACCGCTCATCGAATTGATGAATTTTCTGAAGTTGGAGAAATCGAACAATTGCAAAAAACTTATTTGGAAATCTTAAAAAGCTTTTAAAAATTCATGGTCAAAAATATTTCCGAATCTGAGATAAAACTTAATATTGCCCAAATTTTTGTCGCAACATTAATCATTGCTGCATTAATGCTGACATGGTTTACCATTCAATTGACGCAATTGGTTAAAAACAAAATCCAGTTTGATCTTGAAATTGAAATGGCGCGAATGGAGCGCAGTTTTAGCGATAAAATTGACCACACTTATTCAATCATAAAAAACATCAATTATCAAATTTCTGAAAATCCGCACAGCAAAAAACACATTAATGAAATTCTAAAAAGATATCGTGATAACAATAATCTAAACAACCTTTCTTGGACAATCTTTTCTTGGTCTGATGACAAATATCAATTCACGGTTGATGCTAAATATGGCATAATTCCTAACCCCGTAAATTTCTCGGTTGAGAATCGCGATTATATTCCGCTAACCAAAAAAGAACCAAACAAATTTCATATTGGAACCCCAATAGTTGGGCTTACAAGCAAAAAATGGATGATTCCCGGCGGTGTCGGATTAAACGATAAAAATGGCAAATATTTAGGCGCGATTTCAATTGGTTTTGAAATTGAAAAAATAGCAAAATCGTTGCATCAAATCATTCAAAATCCTGAAATAAAATTTAATCTTTTTGGCAAGAATGAAATGTCGATTTTATATGGCGATGTAAAGTCTTATGGCGTTGAACGACTTGCCAATGACAATAATTATGACATTGAATCAAACCACATTCTGGACCAAATAAATTCCTCCCAAAGCGCTGGCAACGATAAGGTTTTTGAAATGACTTTTTTAAAAAATAGTCATGCTTTTCTAGCAAAAAAAATTGCTAATTACCCATATATTCTGGTTTTAAAATATGATGGGGAAACTGTTAATAGCATTATCGGCGAATTGATTATCGATCGAGTTTTAGAAATTTTATCGATAAGTTTTGGATTAATTATTTTGCTTTTTTCAATTTATCGCGAGAAGCAACAAACTCAAAAAATTTTCGAATTAAAAAGAATGGCGGAACAAGCCAATGAAGCGAAGTCAGAATTTTTGGCACAATCAGTTCATGAATTTAAAAATTTCGTTTTCGGAATTCAGGGCTGCGCTGAAATTATTAAAAGTGATTTGAAAAACCTGATTCATAAAATAGAAAGCGGCTCAAATTGCTATCAGGCTAACAGCCTACATGAACTTAAAATCGATTTTGAATTAAGCCTTGATATTATTGGCTCAACATATGAATTGACTGACTTTATCAATGATTTAATTGATTTACATCAAACCGAAAGCGGTGAATTTAAAATTAATAAAAGCCCGAATCCGACTGACATTAATAATATCTTAAAACAGTCAGTAAAACTGATGCAAAAAAGAGCAAAGAAATCGAATATTTTAATCATCACTAAAATTGAAGAAAATTTATACCAACCTTTATTTCTTGATCAACGTCGCGTAAAACAGGTTGCAATTAACCTGATTTCAAATGCAGTTAAGTATAGTCCGCAGGAAACTGTTATAGAAATTTTTGCAAAAAACATCGATGATGAAAAAGGAATAAAACCCAAAAGAGTTGAAATCATTTTCCGTGATCATGGTTTTGGCATGACTGAAGAAGAGATAGAAATTGCTTTGCAAAAATATAAAACCGTAGAGAATGCTAATAGCGGCAAGGTTGATTCTATTGGCTTAGGGCTTCCGATCGTAAAATATCTCGTTGAAAAACAAGGTGGTGCCTTAGAAATAAAATCAGAGAAAAATATAGGAACGACAATTCGGGTGGTTTTTTAAGTCACTTCAAAATAATTAAAAATATGCTAAAGCTTCATCAATTAATTCTAACTTTTTTCTATTTCGGAAAATTTTCTAAAGCTCCAGGAACTATGGGCAGTCTTGCTGCATTGATTTTTTGGTTTTTTACCAATCGTTATTTTTATTATAGTGATATTTCTTTCGCGACGCAAAATTTATATTGGACAATTTTTCTAATTGCGATTTTTCTTTATGGCTGTTTTTTTATTCGCGCCTATA
Source organism: Rickettsia typhi (assembly GCA_945862455.1). Lineage (GTDB taxonomy): Bacteria > Pseudomonadota > Alphaproteobacteria > Rickettsiales > UBA1997 > UBA2645. The sequence goes on from CAMAXU010000005.1 coordinate 36,371, forward strand.
CCAAACAATTTCGCCAAATTGATCATCAAACCATTGTTTTAGATGAAGCTCTGGGGCAAATATTAGCGTTACAATTAACCTTCTTATTGCTTAGAGAAGATTATTTTTCCCAAAATTATCTAATTGCCGTTCACTTGCTTTTCTGCTTTATTTCTTTTCGCTTTTTCGACATCACCAAACCCTCAATAATCGGACTTGCTGATCGCATTAAAACTGGTTTTGGCGTAATGCTTGATGACCTGCTTTGCGGAATTATTACCGCAATTCTTGGCACTATAATTTTTTATTTTTGGAATTTTTTAACTTAAAAAAAGATGATTAACCTTTAAGCAATAATGGATGTCATACTTCGACTGGCTCAGGTGATATCGAGTTTTTTTGTTAATTTAAGACATAATTACCTAAAAGAACTTCATCCCTAAATTGACATTCTTAAAAGCCTAAATAAATTACCATCTTCAAACATTTTTACAAAATTCCCTTAAAGATTATATGGAACAGATTTTCCAGCAGCTTTTAACCCTGCTTTTAACTTCAATTTTACCAACTCTTGGTTACATCCTTTTGGTTGTATTGCCTTTGGTTGGCGCAGTTGCTTATTTAACTTTGATGGAAAGAAAAGTAATCGGCGCTATGCAGCTTCGCAAAGGTCCAAACGTAGTTGGGATTTTTGGTTTGCTGCAACCTCTCGCCGACGGCTTGAAGCTGATGCTAAAAGAAGTCATCATTCCTGACCAATCAAATAAAGCTCTATTTTTACTCGCTCCAATCATCACTTTCACCCTCGCTCTTATTGGTTGGGCGGTGGTTCCATTTTCTGAAACTTTTTCAGTTGCTCATATTAATGTTGGCGTTCTTTATCTTCTCGCCACTTCATCTTTAGGCGTTTACGGCATTATCATTGCAGGTTGGGCGAGCAATTCTAAATATGCTTTTTTAGGCGCAATTCGCTCTTCGGCACAAATGATTTCTTACGAAGTTTCAATCGGCCTAATTATTATTTCAGTTGTACTTTGCGTTGGCTCTTTAAACCTTGCAGACATTGTCTTGGCACAAAAAAATCACTGGTTTGCTTTACCAATGTTTCCAATGTTTATTTTATTTTTCATTTCAGGTTTAGCCGAAACCAATCGTCTTCCATTTGACCTTCCAGAAGCAGAATCTGAGCTTGTCGCCGGCTATAACGTCGAATATAGTTCAATGCCATTTTCAATGTTTTTCCTTGGCGAATATGCCAATATGATTTTGATTTCAGCCTTCGCCTCAATCCTTTTCTTGGGCGGCTGGTTACCACCTTTTGACATCGCATTTTTCAACGCAATTCCGGGTCCAATCTGGTTATGTTTAAAAATCTTCTTTTTACTTTTTTGTTTCATCTGGGTGCGCGCAACTTTGCCAAGATATCGTTACGATCAACTTATGAGATTGGGCTGGAAAGTTTTCCTACCATTTTCTTTAACTTGGGTTGTTGGAACAGCGGCCTATATTGTTTATCTCAAATAATTCATGAAAGTTTTAAAAAGCGCTTATTCATTTTTACTTAAAGAAATCTTCATCGGTCATGCTTTGACTTTGAGATATTTTTTTAAGAAAAAAGTTACCCTTAATTACCCTTACGAAAAAGGTCCGCTAAGCCCAAGATTTCGCGGCGAGCATGCGCTGCGTCGCTATCCAAATGGTGAAGAACGTTGCATCGCCTGCAAACTTTGTGAAGCAATTTGCCCAGCGCAGGCAATCACAATTGAAGCCGAAGAAAGAGAAGACGGTTCACGTCGCACTACAAAATACGATATCGATATGATTAAATGCATTTATTGCGGATTATGCCAAGAAGCTTGTCCAGTTGATGCAATTGTCGAAGGTCCAAATTTTGAATTTTCCACCGAAACCCGCGAAGAACTTTATTACAACAAAGAAAAACTTCTGGCTAATGGCGACCGCTTCGAATATCAGCTGCGCCAAAATATTGAATCCGACGCAAAACACAGATAATTATGAATTTTACGCTTGATCTTTTTTATCTATTTTCTTTCATCCTAATTGCTTCAGCCCTTGTGGTTGTAACTGCCAGAAACACAGTTCATTCTGTAATGTTTTTGGTTTTGGCATTTTTAAATGCTGCTGCATTATTTCTTTTGCTAGGAGCAGAATTTTTAGCAATGCTGTTAATCATTGTCTATGTAGGCGCAATTGCGGTTTTATTTCTCTTTGTAGTGATGATGCTCAATGTTGATTTCAAACAGGAAACCAAAAAAATCAGCCGCCATTTACCGGTTTTAATGCTGGTTGGTGTAATAATGTTTTTTGAAATTTTCTTAATCACAAAATTTTCAGGAATCAGACTTTACGAAACTAAAATTCTCTTCCCAACTCCAACCGATATTACCAACACCAAAGCGATTGGAAATTTACTTTACACCGATTTCATTTTGCCTTTTCAATTAAGCGGCGCAATTCTATTTGTAGCAATGATTGGCGCGATTGTTCTTACATTAAAAGAAGAAACTCGCTTCATCAAAAAACAAAAAATTTGCGATCAAGTATTTAGAACCAAAGCTAATTCTTTAGAAATTATTAAAGTAAAATCCGGCGCGGGAATTAATTTATAAAAAATATGAACGGACTAGAATTACCACATTTCATCACATTATCAGCAATCTTGTTTTGCATTGGCGTCAGCGGCATTTTTTTGAACCGCAAAAATGTCATCGCACTTTTGATGTCAATTGAATTAATGCTGCTTTCAATCAACATTAATTTTGTAGCATTTTCAGCTTTTTTACATGATTTGGTTGGTCAAATTTTTGCTATTTTCGTTTTAACTGTCGCCGGAGCTGAAGCCGCAATTGGCTTGGCTATTTTGGTTATTTATTTCCACAACCGCAGAAATATTGAAATTGAAAATATTTCGTCAATGAAGGGCTAATGTTTTTCTTAAAAAAACTGACGATTACTGCGGTTTTTTTTCTTCATGCTATTTCTGCTTTTGCTCAAGAAAATAATCGCGAACAAGATTGTTATATCACTCCTGATTTCACTTTCCAAATTTTACAACAAGTTGAAAGGAAAAATCCCAATGCCATTAAAGCTTTGCCCGCCTGCTTTAAATCAGATCGTAAATTAATTTTAAAAGTCTCGTTAATTGATCCAACGCAATTTCAAAATGCTTCTGATATTTTAAAAGAAGATGAAAATTTCGTGCGTCGCTTACTAAAAGTAAGCCCAGATATTTTAAAATACGCCTCACCAAAATTGCTTTCTGATCCTGATTTCATGGAGCGCGCCACTTATTTAAGCCGCAATGCGCTACAATATGCTGATTCAAAATTGCTCGATAATAAGCTGTTCATGAAAAAAATGATCGTGATTGATTCTAAAAATTACGCCTTTGCTTCTGATCGTTTAAAAGAAATTTCTGAATATGCTGAAATTGCTTTTACTGACAATGGCGCACTGCTTGCTTTCGCGCCGGAAAAAATAAAATCCGACCGTAACTTGGTAGAAATTGCGATAAAATCAAATTCTTCAGCAATTGAATTCGTCTCAGAAAAACTTAAAGAAGATGATGATTTAAAAAAACAAGCCGAAGTAAAAACCTCAATAAAATCAAAAGAAGAGTTGGAAGATTTTTTGCGTAAAAATTATGTCGTAGAAAAAAAGAAAAAAAATCTGGGAACAACAATTGGCAATCAGGGGAAATTTTTTCCAAAAAATCAAATTATTGATCGTAATTATGTTACAAAATGGCAGCGCCGGCTTGATTCAAATGATGAAAATATAACCGAAGGAATGCGCTTAATTAGCGCTGATAGTCGTAATTATCCAATTTTATGGAAAGAAGATTTTCATAATCATCCCGATCTAATTAAGAAAATCGAAAACTTTTTTTTAAAACACCGCATCGATCAAAATACCATCAACAATCTTTCTGTTACTCATTTATGGAAAATTAAAGGCAAGCCTCTGACTTTCGCTTTTAATTTATATCTTTTGCGCGATAGCAAAGATGCTGATTTAGGTTCGGGATTTAGTGACATTACATCGCTCACCGTAATTGTTGAAAAACAAAATAAACGTTGGGAGATGACAGTTGTAGAAGTGATTTTTGATAGCGAAACTAAAGTTGATGTGAGTTACCAAAACGGTCACAAAAAATATATTGTCTGGGATCTTTACAAAAACGATAAAGACGATAAAAATCCAAAAATTATTTTTAAAGTTGAAGATCGCTTTAAAGAATATTTTGAAATTTTTGAAGAGCAGAAAGGCGGGAAATATCAAATGATTTATCGCTTTGACTTTGTTTCTTAAAAAAGACCAATTTATAAAAAAATCAAAACATTAATAAATATAGTTTGACAAACATTTTATTTATTTATTTTGTAACAAAAACACTTTCTTCTCTAGAAATCTCTAAAATAAAATTTGCAAAAAATATGAAAAATAATCGTGATTTACGCGCATTTTCTTTGATCGAAATCTCAATCGTAGTATTGATTATTGGTATCTTGGTTGCGGGCATTACTCAAAGCACCCGACTTCTTTCTCAAGCAAAGACCAGCACTTCTAAAACCCTAACTCAAAGCTCTCCTGCTGCTTCAGTAAAAAATCTGGTTCTTTGGGTTGAAAGTACATCAGAAGCAAGTTTCGACTCTACCGAAACAGATGATAACGTAGCCATTTCTAACTGGTATGACATCAATCCTCAAAGTTCACTTAAAAACTCTTTTACTGCTACTACTAAACCAACTTACGCTCTTAATGCAATTAACGGTCTTCCAGCAATTAAGTTTAATGGCACTTCTACTATTATGACTTCTTCTAACTTTTCTAACATAATTACTGGATCAGTTACAGTGTTTGCAGTTGTAAAATTACCAGCAACAGTTGCTGCTCAACCAATTATCGGTAAACGCGTAGGCACTAGTGCAAACTTTCAGTTTGGTACTGGAACATCTGCTGCTGGCTGGCAATTCTGCGATAACACATGCCCTAACTACGCTGCAGGCAGTAACGCCGCAGTATCAGCCAACGGATCTTATGTAGCTTCAGTTGTTTATACTGGAACTTCTACAGCAGGAACTTCTACTTCAACCGGCATCAGCTTCTTCCAGAATGGCGCACTTGCGAATGCCGTTCAAAACACCACAACTTCTCCAAGTACTTCAGTTGCTGGATCTTTAGCTCTCGGAGGAGATGGTGTTGGTGGATTCTTCGGTGGACATATCGGTGAAATCCTTGTATTTGACCGCGCTCTCAAAAAAGAAGAAAGACAATCTATCGAAGGATATCTTGGTAAAAAATGGGGTATAAATATGACTATTGCTAATATCTAATAGCTATCCTTCATAATTTAATTATCAAAAACCCAGTGGAATTTTTTCCACTGGGTTTTTTGTTTTAACACGTCTCTTCAAAGCAGACTATTTTCCTTAAAACTGAAATGTCCTTTGGATGAAATAATAAGGTGATCTAAAATCTTAACTTCCAGACCTTTTAAAACTGCAGAAATTTTATTAGTGGTTTGAATATCAGAAGCAGATGCTCTTAACTCGCCACTTGGATGATTATGAATTAAAATCACAGAAGCCGCCCCCAGTAAAAGTGCTTTTTTAGCAATGGATTTTGAACTTACAAAAACCTGATCATTTTCACCAATTCCCATTAATTCATCTTCGATTAGCTGATATTTTTTATCTAAAAACAAAACCCGAAAAACTTCATAATTTAAATTTTTTAAAGTCGCATAAGCGTAATCCAAAACCCCCTGCCAATTGTTTAAAACTGGCTTATCGAGTACGGAGTTTCTTAAAACCCGCATAATAATTTGAGAAATAATTTTTATTTGCACAATTCCCGCATCACCCATTCCATCAATTTCGCGAAGAAGTTCAAGGTTTGAATTTATTACGCCGGAAATATCACCAAATTTGGCGATTAGTTTTTTAGCAATGATCTTGGTATCTTGGCGTGGATTAGCGGCGAAGAGTAGAATTTCTAGAAGTTCGTAATCATGAAGTTCGTCCCCAAGCGAAGTGAGAAATTTTTTACGAATGCGCGAGCGATGACCTTGGTGGCTTTGGTTTGTTTTCATGTTTGGTGTTGTTTGTTATGACTTCGAGCCAGCATCTAAAGGATGCTTCGCCTTGCTTGGTATAGTTATTTTGGAACAATTGAATCAGTAGCAAAATTCTTTATTCCTAAATTTTCTAATTCTTTCACTCTTTTTAAATCATTCACTGTCCAGGCGAAAATTTCGATTTCAGGGAAAATTTTTACAAAAGTTCTATCAATCAATTCATGAAAAATTGAAAGAAACTTAATTTTATTTTTAGTTAAAAAATCACGCAGATTTTTAATATCTTGAGCAGTTTTTATTTGCTCACAAACCGCTACAATTTGTGATTTATTTCCAAAAATTTTACGAATTTTTTCGAAAACTTTTTTAGCAATTTTATAATCAGTAATAAATGGCGCGAAGTAGATTTTATCTAGTTTTATCCCTGATTTTGTAATTTCATCTTTTACCATTTTTAAGGCTTGATCGGAATTTTTTTCATCAAGATTTTTAAAATCCATCCAATAAAAAAAATCATTTTTATAAGCAAAATAATCACTCAAAAAAGGCAAAGTTTTAAGCGCATTTTTTTTCGGTCGATCATGACTTAAAAATAACTTTTCTTCTAAAAACCAAATGTCGAATTCAATCGCCTTAAAACCGCTTTTATGAGCATGATTAAGGCTTGCAATTGAGTTCTGCAAAATGTTCTCTTTGGCAAAACCACGATGGGCAAATAATCGAATCATTTGTATGAAAGAAAAATTTATAATTATTGAAACAACATATCCAAATTTAGCTAAAGCCAAAAATCTAGCTAAAATCTTATTAACTCAAAAACTCGCGGCTTGTGTGCAATTTTCACCAATTAAAAGCATGTATTTTTGGGAAGAAAAAATTGCAACCAGTAGTGAAATTTTAGTGAGCATCAAAAGCAAAAATTCCTTTTACAAATTAATTGAAAAAACCATCAAAGAACATCACAATTATGAAATTCCGCAAATCTTGTGCATCGATGTAAATCAAGGATCCGCGCTCTATTTAAAATGGATTGCTTCAAAGCTGGATTCGCGGAAATAAAAACTGGCATAATAAGTTGGCGATTCATAAGATCATTTTTAGTTTTTTTAAACTTGATAACACCCAAAATAAAAAAATCCCTAGAGAAAGGCTCTACACCACAAACAAAAGAATCTTTTTTACAACTTCATACTGAAAAGCAGTTATTTTCTAAATTATAAAGTTACTTAAGTTTTATGAATCACTCATTCAATAATATTTGGCTGCCCTAGAAAATAGCTGTTTCTCAAGAAAATAATTTCTTAGAAACAATGACGAACAAATCAATTTTAATCGATGCTGCGCACCGCGAAGAAACGCGTGTTGCAGTGTTGGAAGACGGTATTTTGCAAGATTTCGACCGCGAAGCAGTCGCAATAAAACAAATCAAAGGCAATATTTATCTATCTCGCGTTACCCGTGTTGAACCATCTCTACAAGCTGCTTTCGTTGATTACGGTTCAGACCGCCATGGCTTTTTACCTTTCGCCGATATTCATCCGGATTACTACCAAATCTCTGAAGTTGAAAGACAAAAACTGCGTGACTTAAACAGCAATCAACCCTCTAGACAAGATGAAGAAGAAAATAATGCGCCTCAATCTTCAAACCGTCAAAATGGCAATTCTTTTGAAAGTGCTGCGCAAGATGATGATGCTGAATCAATCGTAACTGGCGCTTATTCTGTTGAAGATGAAACCGGCAATTATCGCGGCAATATTCACAGCATTTACAAACGCTATCAAATTCAAGATGTAATTAAACCCGGTCAATTAATTTTGGCGCAATGTTCTAAAGAAGAGCGCGGCAATAAAGGCGCGTCGATGACCACTTATATTTCGATTGCTGGAAAATATTGTGTATTGATGGCGAACACCCCAAATAAAGGCGGCGTTTCAAAAAAAGTAGATAATTTTCGTGACCGCAAAATTTTAAAATCAATTTTAAATGAGCTTAACGTTCCTTCGGATCGCTCTGTAATTATCAGAACTGCTGGAGTTGGCAAAAAACCAGAAGAAATTAAACGCGATTGCGATTATCTGGCTCGCTTGTGGGACAGCATTAAAGAAGCTTCTACATCTTCAAAAGCTCCAGCTTTTATTCACGCTGAAGATGATGTTATCAAAAGATGCATCCGCGATGTTTATAATGAACAGGTTGGCGAAGTTATAGTTGAAGGTCTTGAAGCTTTTGAAACCGTTATGAACTTCGTGAAATTAACCATGCCAAACAGCGCGCATAACGTTAAATTGCATGATGAACGCGTGCCGATTTTCAATAAATTTCGCGTTGAACAACAAATTTCCGCTCTTTACGAAAAACAAATTCATCTTCCTTCCGGCGGCTCAATCGTAATTGACCACACTGAAGCTTTAGTTGCAATTGATGTAAACTCTGGTCGCGCTACCAAAGAAAGCGGCGTCGAAGAAACTGCATTTAGCACTAATATCGAAGCAGTAAAAGAAATTGCTAAACAATTGCGTTTACGCGATTTGGCTGGTTTGGTTGTCATCGATTTTATCGATATGTATGACCAAAAACACCGTCGCAATGTTGAAAGAGCTTTGCGTGATGAATTGCAAAATGATCGCGCCCGCATTCAACTTGGACGCATCAGCGTGTTTGGTTTGCTTGAAATGTCGCGCCAAAGACTTGGTGCTAGTTTTTTTGAAACCATTACCGAACCTTGCAAACATTGCAGCGGAACTGGTTATGTGCGTTCAGTTGAAATTCTTGCTGTAAGCATTTTACGCGCAATTAGACATTCTTGCGCTGATAAGCAAGCTGGCGTGATTTATATCTACACCAATTCTGAAACCATCGCTTACATGATGAATTTCAAGAAAGCAGAAATCGTTTCGACTGAAAAAAATTATGATGTTCATATTTTTATGCATCCAAGTGATGATGTTGGAAATCATGGCTTCACTATTAAAAAACGCAAAAGCCTTTCTGACGAAGAAAGGCGCGAAATTGAAATGCCCATAACAACTGGAAAAGTAAATCAGCTGGGTTTGGAGAAAAGTTATTTTGATAGTTATTCAAAAGATGATCATGCCGATGGAGATAATGATCGTGGCGGCCAAAGAAGACCAAGAAACAACAATAACAACAAGTTTAAGAAGAATAATCGTTACGATAAAAAAAGACCAAATAATCGCAATAATAATGAGCCTAAAAAATCTTTTCTGGAATCAATTTTTTCAGCTTTTTCGAAATAAGAATTAGATCAGAATTTTTAAGAAAATTAGCGGGCCCGAAATGGTCCGCTTTTTTTATGCACTTTTTTCAACTTTTTTACAAAATCATCCCGAGCCTTTGGAAGGATTATTCTTGAACTCGGACTTGAATCATTCTTCGAAAGGCTCAGGATCACTTTGGTAGCTGTATTAAAAAAACCTTAATTGTATTAAAAAAACCTTAAATCGCAAAAACATTGGTAATAAAAAATAAAATCGCCACCAAGTAAGAAATTGAAAGCAATAAAGCAAAGAAAGAGAAAAATTCAAAATGCACTAAAGATGGCATTTTCATGTTTGAGAACTTCACTGAGAAAATCATGAAACCACTCACAAACAAAACTACAGAATAAATAAACGCAAAAAATCCGCTCTCAAAAAAATCGGCTAGGAAAAATAATCCGTAAAGAAAAATTATTGGCACTAGGAAATTGATTAAGGCAGATAAAATTGGGTCATTTTTCATTATTTGAAATTTATTAAATATCGACTTGAAATATCTGGTTAAGTATCTGATAGATCATAACAGTTTTTAAAAACTAATTAAAAATCACGCAATAAAAAACCCCGCCACTTTTGCAAATGACGGGGTTTTTAAATATTTGGGACTTAAATCAAACTATGAGTTAACGTCAACTTGATAAGAAAGAGCACAAGTTTTTCCAGTGCCAGTAGTTAAGTAAGTAGAGTTAACGGTACCTGAGTAAGTGTAGCAAGTACCAGTTGCTGTGACACCAACACCTGGGTTGATACCTCTAACTTTACCAGCGTTTGCAATACCATCGTCAATTTTAGAATCGATTGATAAAGCATCAGATCCCGGTAGAGCAGCAGTTGAAATGTTGGTTCCAAGAATTGGGGTAGTAGTCGCTGCGGCTGGAGCTCCAGTAATAATAGAGGTTAAAATTACAACATTTTGGTTTGCAGGTACAGCTGCAGCACCCTCTGTATAAGTACGATAATCAAACACCCAACCGGCAGATTGAATTTTTGATGCTGGAGCAGTTGAGGTTGCAGTAGCACCAAATACTGGAGCAGTAGTGGCAATTACTGGAGTTAAGCTGATTGAATCAATTGCGCCGATTGTTCTTAGTGCAGCCCAAGCATTTGAACTTTCTGATCCCGCAAGAGTTGCAGCGCCGTAATATTCAATTGTATTATCATTATCACCGCCAACGCTACCTCCGATTGCAGTTGGAAAATCGCCCGGAATACCGTTAAATTGACTATTGAATGCATTTACTGCAACAGCATATCCTCTTGCCTCACCCATCACTGAACGAAGTTGCGAGCTTTTGATCAAGCTTGCGCCACCAGTTACACCAGCAATCAACAAACCGATAATGATTAACACGATCGATAATTCAATCAGTGAGAATGCCGATTTTTTTGAGGAAAAAGTTTTTTTCATATTTTGAGCGAAAATTTTATTAATATTAAAGGCGATATTTAAATCTAAGTGATTCGGTTTGAGGATAATTAGGTATCGCACTTTTTGATGTCAAACAGTTTTTCTAAAATTATTTTAGAAACAAAAATTTGTCTCATTTCACATCAAACTAAATCATGAATTATGTTACACAAATTTTATTTCTAAAATTTCATAATTCATGATTCCACCCGGAGTTTTGATTTCAACTTCATCTCCAACTTCCTTGCCAACCAAAGCTCTGGCAACTGGCGAGGAATTTGAGATCAAGCCTTCATCAATGTTAGCTTCAAACTCGCTAACAATTTGATAGGCAACTTTTTTATCATTATTTAAATCTTCCAATTTTACCGTTGCGCCGAAGCGAACTTTATCACCAGAAAGCTTTGAAATATCAATAACTTCAGCGCGCAAAAATTTATCTTCTAAATCACCAATTTGCGCCTCAATAAATCCCTGCTTATCTTTTGCAGAATGATATTCTGCATTTTCTTTTAAATCTCCAAGTTCGCGTGCAGCGGCGATTTGCTTGATTATATTTGGTCTTTCCACATTTTTTAAATTGTGAATTTCTGCTTTTAATTTTTGATAACCTTCAATTGTGATTTGAAATTTTTCCATTTTACGCCCTATTAATATTTGTAATTATCAGTTTTAAACGGCCCGCTCACATCAACGTTTATATACTCTGCCTGCTTCTTGTTCAACTTAGTTAGTTTTGCTCCAAGTTTATCTAAATGAAGGCGCGCAACTTTTTCATCCAATTCTTTTGGCAAAATATAAACTTTATTTTCATATTTTTTATAATTATTCCACAATTCAATTTGCGCCATAACTTGATTAGTAAAACTGGCTGACATCACAAAAGCACTGTGTCCGGTCGCACATCCCAAATTTAATAATCTGCCTTCAGCAAGAAGAATAATTCTTTTGCCATCAGGAAATGCAATTTGATCAACTTGCGGTTTGATGTTAGTCCATTTCAAATTTCTCAATGCTTCAACTTCGATTTCATTGTCGAAATGTCCAATGTTGCCAACGATCGCGCAATCTTTCATGGCGCGCATATGTTCAATTGTAATGATGTCAACATTTCCGGTTGTTGTGATAAAAATATCAGCTTGCGAAACTACATCTTCAATTGGCAAAATTTGAAATCCCGCCATTGCAGCTTGAAGTGCACAAATTGGATCAATTTCAGTTACCACAACTCTCGCGCCTTGCGATTTGAAAGCATCGGCGCAACCTTTTCCAACATTTCCATAACCACAAATTACTACCATTTTTCCGGCAATCATCACATCAGTTGCACGTTTTATGCCATCAATCACACTTTCCTTACAACCATAAAGATTATCAAATTTTGACTTAGTAACTGCGTCATTAACATTGATTGCAGGCACTTTTAATTTGCCATTTTTTTCCATTTGGTAAAGTCGCGCCACGCCAGTTGTAGTCTCTTCTGACAAGCCTTTGATTTGAGCTAAAATTTCTGGATATTCTTCGTGAATCATTTTGGTTAAATCGCCACCGTCATCCAAAATCATATTCGGAATCCAGCCTGATTTTCCGACGATTGTTTGCCTGATGCACCAATCATATTCTTCTTCAGTTTCACCTTTCCAAGCAAAAACTGGAATTCCCGCTTCAGCAATAGCTGCAGCAGCTTGGTCGGATGTTGAAAAAATATTGCATGAACTCCAGCGCACTTCTGCGCCAAGAGCGATTAAGGTTTCTATCAAAACCGCAGTTTCAATTGTCATATGTAAACAACCGACAATTTTAGCGCCCTTAAGTGGCTTGGAAGCTCCAAATTCTTGGCGCAACGACATCAAGCCCGGCATTTCATTTTCTGCTAAAATTATTTCTTTTCTGCCCAAAGCAGCCAAAGAAATATCCTTTACGCGGTAATCATTTGTCATAGAAATTCTTTTAAAAAGTTAGAAAAAATTGGGAGAATAAAGCATCAACCAGAAGAATGGAATAATGAGTGCGTAACCAAAATTACTGCGCTTCCTTTTATTTGGAATATCAAAAAAAATGAACATGGTTAAAATCATCATCACCGCAAAAAAGTAAAATAAAAATAGGCTTTGATGCATACAAACTGAAGCGATGAGAATGAATTTAGTATAATCATAAGATTGCACTTCATTAGCAAAAAGTCCGTTGGTTTTTTTGTAAAAAATCTGGTAAAAAATCACCGCAAAAACCACGCCAATTGCCGCTGAAAAAGTTACGTCAATCACATTTTGATCTTGTAAAACGCGGTTAGCAATTCCGATCATCAAAATAAAATTTAGAATTTGTTGTGGAAAAATTTTGTGAGTAAAATCAGTTGCAAGCAATATTACCAAGCTTACAGACATCATGGAATAAATTATAAATTCTTCGCTGAAGGAAAATTTTAAAAAACATAAAATGAAGGAAATAGTTGTCGCAAGTTCAATAAAAAGATGGGTGCGCGGAATTTTGGTTTGGCAATTTTTGCATCTTCCCAAAGTGAAAAGCCAATTTACAAGAGGAATTAATTCGCGAGTTCTAATGATTGTATTGCATTGTGGACATCTTGATTTTGGCCCAAAATAACGTCCAAAACATGATTCGTTCAAAGGCAGGCGATAGGCAAAAAGTGTGGCGTAAGAACCAAAAATCGCCCCAAAAACTGCCGAAATTATTATTCCAAAAAATTGTTCCATGGGAAATTATGTTTAATTTTGATAGTTTTATTTTTGGAATAAATGAATTCAGAGATAGGATTTGGAAGCTTGCTACCTCTGATTCTCCAAAAATAAAATCACATCCGCGCGATCTTGTGGTTTTTTTAAACCAGCAAAAGCCATTTTGGTTCCTGGTAAATATTCTTTTGGTTTTGTAATAAAAGAATTAATTGATTCAGAGTCCCAATTTCCGCCTTTTGCTTTCATCGCTTCTGAATAAGAAAATCCTGCAAAAGAGCCTCTCTTTCTGCCTACAACGCCATATAAATTTGGACCAACTTTTGCTGCTTCGCCTTTGCCAATAGAATGACAAGTTGCGCATTTTTTGAAAGTTTTCATACCCCGATCAACATCAGCGGTTTTCATCATGGTTGCTAAATCAACTGGTTTTTCTTCTTTTTTTGCTACCGGTTTTCCATCTGCGGAAAGCACAATTTCAAAACCTCTTTTAGTAACTTCTTTTGGACGATAAAGAACGTCAGCCGCCAAAATAGCAACAACTGTTAAAACCAATGTCAGAGCAGTTGCAGCTGCTTGTCCTTTTAATAATGCGATAATTTTTTTCATTATTTCTAATCAAACAAAGTTGAAACAGATTTCTCGAGAGAAATGTTTCTAATCGCCTCTCCGATAAGATCGGCGATGTTAATAATTTTAATATTTTTAGTCGCTTTCGTGATTTCTGAAGGCTCAATTGAATTGGTAATAACCAAATTTTTTAATTTGGAATTGGCAATTCTCTCGCCAGCCTTTCCCGACAAAACTCCGTGAGTAATGTAAGCAGAAACTGAAATTGCTCCTTTTTTAATCAGAGCCTCAGCGGCGTTACACAAGGTTCCACCCGAATCAACCATATCATCAACAATGATGCAATTTTTTCCCTCAACTTCACCAATTATATTCATAACTTCGCTAACTCCCGCTTTCGGACGACGTTTATCAACGATTGCCAAATCTGATCCTATTTTGCTGGCAATTGCTCGGGCGCGAACAAGTCCGCCAACGTCGGGCGATACAACCACCAAATCTTTTAAATCAAAATTTTTCTTGATGTCACGCACAAAAACTGGTGCGGCGTAAAGATTGTCTAAGGGAATATCAAAAAATCCTTGAATTTGTCCGGCGTGTAAATCAACTGTCAAAACACGATCCGCGCCGGCGGAAGTAATTAAATTGGCGACAAGCTTTGCCGAAATTGGCGTGCGTGGTGCCGCTTTGCGATCTTGTCTGGCGTAACCAAAATAAGGAATTACTGCGGTGATTCTTTTTGCTGAAGCGCGACGCAGCGCATCAATTGCAATCAACAATTCCATGATGTTGTCGTTGGCGGGATAAGAAGTTGATTGCAGCACAAAAATATCTTCGCCGCGCACATTTTCTTTGATCTCAACAAAAACTTCCATATCGGCAAAATTTTTAACTTCAGCATCGATTAACTTCAAACCAAGATAATTCGCAATTTCTTGCGACAAAATTCGATTGCTGTTGCAGGCCAAAAGTTTCATGATTTTTAATTGAAAGTTTTACTAAGATGCTGAAAAGTTCAGGCGCGACAATATTTTTTGAAGTCCAAATATCAACTTTTTTTTCTTACCCAAAATGGAAAACATCGAATTTTATGACATAGCTAAAATTCTGCACATTCTTGCAGTAATTTCATGGCTTGCCGGACTTTTATATTTGCCAAGAATCTTCGTTTATCACGCTCAATTAGCTGTCGGATCTGAAACTGATAAAATTTTCCAAACCATGGAAAAACGCCTTCTGCGCTACATAATGTTGCCTTCAATGCTGTTGGTTTTTATTTTTGGTTTTTATCTCGCTTTCCAAATTGGTTTTGAATTTATCTGGCTTCACATCAAGATAACATTGGTTTTAATTCTTGCTGGTTATCACGGATTTTTATCGCGCTGCCGTAAAAATTTTGAAAAAGGGGAAAATAAACATAGCCAAAAATTCTATCGCTTAATCAATGAAGTCCCAACTGTTTTGATGATTTTCATTGTAGCTCTCGTAATTTTAAAACCTTTTTAAAATGCAAAATTTAATTGAAATTACTGAAAAAAAATTCGATGTAATTTTAGATTTACGCTACGCAACTTCCAACAATGTTTGCGGTTGCAAACTTTACGCCTCACCTTTCTGTTACTTGCACGAAGCCGTAATTCCACATCTTGAACAGGCGATAAAATCAGCAAAAAATCTGGGCTTAAAATTAAAAATTTTTGACGGATTTCGACCCCTAGAAGTTCAGCAATATATGTTTAATAAATTTCCATCCGACGATCCAAAAGGCGGTTTTATTTCCAATCCAGCTGGCGGTGTAATTCCACATTGTCGTGGCGTTGCGATTGATTTAACGCTGGTTGATTTAGATGAAAATGAACTTGATATGGGAACTGATTTTGATGAATTTTCAGAATTGGCTTTTCATAATTGTGATAAAATTTCCACCGCAGCGCAGCGCAATCGCTTGATTTTACTGGGCTTAATGAGCGCAGCTGGTTTTGATTTTTATTCTAAAGAATGGTGGCATTATCAACTTTTCAAACCGCGCGAATATGAAGTTGTAAAAACTGCGCAAGGAATTGTGGCAGTTTAATTTTATACCAAAGTAAAAATGAAATTCTCCGACCTAAATTTTGAAAATCATTTTGAAAAACTTGGAACTGATTTCTTCTCAAAAACAACACCTCAAGCTCTAAAAAATTCATTGGTTGCAACTTACAGCGCAAGCGCTTGCGAATTAATCGATCTCAATAAATCAGAATTTAAAAACCGCGATTTTCTTGATTTTATTACCGCAAAAACTTCTAACCAAAATTCCACAAACCTCGCCATGCTTTACGCTGGTCATCAATTTGGACATTTCGTTTCGCAACTCGGCGATGGTCGCGCAATTTTACTGGCTCAAATAAAAAATAAAAAAAATGAAAATTGGGATTTGGTTTTAAAGGGTGCAGGCCTTACTCCTTATTCACGAATGGGCGATGGTAAAGCAGTTTTACGCTCTTCAATTCGGGAATTTTTAATTTCTGAAAGCATGTTTCATCTAGGAATTCCAACCTCGCGCGCACTTTGTTTAATTGCCTCCGAAGAAAAAGCTTATCGAAATGGCATGGAACCTGCCGCACAAATAATTCGCATGGCACCAAGCCATGTGCGCTTTGGCAGCTTTGAAATATTTTTTTATCGCAAGCAAAACGATAAAATAAAAACTCTCGCCGATTATGTTATAGAGCAAAATTTTTCAGAGTTGAAAAATGAAAAAAATAAATATGCATTTTTTTTGCAAAGCGTTGTTGAATCAACAGCCAAGATGATAGCCAAATGGCAAGCTTTCGGATTTTGTCACGGAGTTTTAAATACCGATAATATGTCAATTTTAGGAATTACTTTTGATTACGGACCTTTCGGTTTTTTAAATGAATATAATCCTCATCACATCTGCAACAGCTCCGATCATGAAGGGCGTTACTCTTTCGCTAATCAGCCTTATATTGGAATGTGGAATTTACATGCTTTTGCAGTAACACTTTCGAGCCTGATTTCGATGGAAGAGCAAAAAGAAATTCTCAGCAATTATGAAAAAATTTTCCTCGATGAATATCATGCTTTAATGGCTGCGAAGCTTGGATTTGCAAAGGTCGATGCAGAAATTAAAAAATTAATTTATCAAACTTTAGCCCTGCTTACAAAATATAAAATCGATTACAGTTTTTTCTTCAGAAATATCACAAATTCTTACGCTGTTTTAAGTCTATCAAACGATGATTCATGGCGTGAGGCTGCAACAAATTGGCGCTTAAACTACCAAAAATTAAAACCGAATTTCATTAATTTGCCAAATCCAAAATTCATTCTCCGCAATCATTTATTACAAACTGCGATAGAAAAAGCCACTTACGAAAATGATTTTTCGGAAGTAAAGAAATTACAGAAAATTTTTACCAAACCTTATGAGGAGCAGCCAGAAAACGAAGATTACGCGGCACTTCCTCCAATTTGGGCAAATGAAATTTCAATTTCTTGCTCAAGTTAAAATCAAAAAAATAATTTTATCAAAACAGCTTTTTATTGCATGGCGATAGAATCGCTAAAAATGACTATACTAGAATTCTATAATCCGCATTAAATTATTAGTTATGTATTTTTCTGGAATTAAATCCGAACTAGTCGCACTAAAAAAAGACTGCAAAGAAGTCGCAGCAATTTCCTCAAATAAATCTTTCTTTCTTCTTTCATCCAAATGAGAAACCACTTCGTCAAAAATTAAAACTGTCGGATGATTTTTATAATTAGCTGAAATCTTGGCGCGCGCCAGTGTAATTCCGATCATGATTGATTTTTGCTCTCCAGTTGAAGAGCGCGTTGCAGAGGCATTTTTTTCACGAAACAGAGCATCGAAATCGCTTCTGTGAACACCAAAATTTGTTTTAAAATTCGCCAAATCTGTCGAGCGATTTTCTTCTAATTTATTTTTGTAATTTTCTTCGATTTGCACCGCACTTCGTTTCATAACTGTTTGTTCAATATCACCATTCACTAATAATTCCGGTTTAGGAAAACTTGATGAAAAAGATGCAATCGCTTTATTAAAAAATTCAATGGCCTCGATGCGCGCTGATGCTATTGCCATACCCAGTTCAACAATTTGGTTTTCGATTGCGTCAAGCCATTTGGCGCTACTTTTTTGAGTGCCATATTTTTGCAAAATCAACAATCTTTCTTTGAGTAATTTTTGGTAATTATTGATGCGAGAAACATGTTCAGAATCAAGGTCGGAAACGATTTTATCCATATAATCACGGCGCTCACTTTTGCCCAAAATAAAAAGCTGTTCTAGTTGCGGAGTCAGCCAAATAAAATTTATTAAATGATTTTTGATATCGCTTTGACGCTTAGAGCTAATTGATTCGCCATTAATTTCAAAAAGCTTTTTCTTTTGCTGCGCGTTAAAAGAAATGCCAATTTTTTCAATAAATTCATGACCAAAAATTTCAGCAAAAAGACCAAATTGAGGCTGTTTATTTTTATTGACAGTATCATCAAAAATCATTTCATCAAAATCAGCGCCACGCATTGAAGAGCTGCGCCCAAGTAAAGTTAAGGCCTCAAGAATATTAGTTTTTCCACTACCATTTGGACCAGCAAAAAGAACTAATTGCGAAGAGAATTCGATTTTTTTTGAGAGGAAATTTCGGAAATTTGTGAGGACTAACTTTTCTATTTTGATCATGTTACAAAAAGTTGTCACTTGGTGAATTATAAAACTATACCAAAGTAAGAATCTATTGATCACAGTAGCAAAGTATTTTTGAGGGAAAATTAAAACTTAAAAAAACTTGCTGTATCAATATACCGCTGGTTTTTTTAAGTTTTAATTTTTACCAAAAAGACGAAGTTAATGCGATCAATAGATTTTTACTTTGGTATAGATCCTGAAGTTTTTTCAGAATCTAGCTTGAACTTATACTGTTTGAAAAATATTAAATTCTAACCGGCATAATCACAAATACCGATGACATATCTTTCGCTTCAATCAAAGCTGGAGAAGCCCCATCTTTAAATCGCATCAATAATTCTTCTTTGTCAATTTGACCGATAATATCCAGTAAATAACGTGAATTAAAACCAGTTTCAATGCGCTCGCCAGAATAATTCACATCTAATTCTTCATAAGCAAAAGAGCCATCATTGGTGTTGACCTGCAAACTCATTTTACCATTTTCAATTATAAGCTTAACTGATCTGTGCTTATCTGTTGCAACAGTTGAAACGCGGTCAACGCAATCAAAAAAATTGCGACGATTAATCAAGGCGATTTGGGTGTTATTTTTGGGCAAAACCTTGTCGTAATCAGGAAATTCGCCATCGATTAATTTCGAAACGATTGTCGTTTGATCGGTTGTAATTTTAATTTTTACGCGCGAAACCGCGATTTTAACTTTTTTAGAACCATCAATAATTCTTCTGATTTCGGCCACCGATTTTTTCGGCAAAATCACGCCAAATGGCGCTTTTAAATCAGAAACTAAAAATGACAAAGCAAGCCTGTGTCCATCAGTTGCAATGGTGCGCAACTCGAAGCCAGAATCTTTTTGCAAAGCCTGTAAAAATAAACCATTTAAATAATAGCGCGTTTCATCGTTTGAAATTGCAAAACGGGTTTTATCAATCATTTTGGCAAATTTTTCTGCCTCAACTTCGATTTCCTCACTTAATTCACCTTCCGATAAATTGGGAAATTCTGACGCGTCAATACAAGGCAGATTATATTTTGATTTACCAGATTTGATCTGCATGATCGTTGGGCTGTCTTGTGAAATCATCACGCTCGAGCCATCAGGAATTTTTCTAACAATATCAAAAAACATTTGCGCTGGGACGGTTGTAGAACCGCTGGTTTTCATGTCTGATTCAAAAGACGAAGTTACTAAAATGTCCATATCAGTTGCCAGCAAAACAACTTTATCATCTTTGGCTTCGATTTTGATATTTTGCAAAACCGGAATAGTATTTTTCTTCTCAACAGCGCCGTTAACATTGGCAATGGCTTTTAGCAGCACCTGCTTTGCGACTTCAAATTGCATAATTTTAAAATTGATTTTTGGGTGAAATTTAGCCTTCAGAACTTAAGAAGGGAGTGGTTAAATTCAACTAGAAAAACTGATGAGTTACAGATTATTTTTGGCTTGGTTATTTTGTTAAAGTCCGAATGGACGCAGATCCATAAGATCTCAACTATACCAAACTAATTAAACCGCAGCATCACTCACATTTGGAACGAAGC
Source organism: Rickettsia typhi (assembly GCA_945862455.1). GTDB lineage: Bacteria > Pseudomonadota > Alphaproteobacteria > Rickettsiales > UBA1997 > UBA2645. Next base: position 56,670 of record CAMAXU010000005.1, read on the forward strand.
TTGAGGTAGAAACATGGCTACTTCCGACTGAATTTACCGAAGGTTTCCTGATTTCTTTCCCTGCTAATAGATTCTTAATTTCATCACCACTTAAAGTTTCATATTCCAGCAAAGCCTGTGCCAGTTTTTCTAAATCATCTTTTTTATCTTTAAGAATTTTTTTTGCACTTTGTAAAGCTTCTTCAATTATACGCTTAACTTCTTCATCAATAATTCTTCCCGTATCTTCAGAGAAAGTTTTTTGCGCCGCATAAAATTTTCCGCTATCTTCTTCACTATAATCCACCGCACCAATTTTATCGCTCAAGCCCCAGCGCGTAACCATGCTGCGCGCCATATTTGTTGCTTGTGCAATATCAGAAGATGCACCGGTTGTAACTTTGTCATAACCAAAAATCATTTCTTCTGCTGCGCGTCCACCCATTGCAACTATTAAATCATCATGAAGTTTAGCCCTAGTTATTGAAAAACGGTCATTTTCTGGTAAGCGCATAACCAATCCCAGCGCCCGTCCGCGCGGAATAATTGTGGCTTTGTGAATTGGATCGGAATTCGGACAATTAAGCGCCGTAATTGCGTGTCCAGATTCATGATATGCCGTTAATTCTTTTTCTGATTTTTGCATGATCATCGATTTTCTTTCCGAACCCATCATAATTTTATCTTTGGCCTCTTCCAAATTATCCATCGTAACCATTTTTTGGTTGTGACGGGCGGCGGTTAGAGCGCCTTCATTTACCAAATTTGCCAAATCTGCGCCCGCAAAACCGGGAGTTCCGCGCGCGATTGTTTTGACATCAATGTCAACTGCCGCAGCAACTTTTTTCAAATGAACGGCGAGAATTTGTTCACGGCCCAAAATATCAGGATTTGGAACATTAATCTGACGATCGAAACGACCTGGACGCAGCAAGGCGCGATCCAAAACATCAGGACGATTTGTAGCAGCAATAATTACAACACCTTCATTTTCAGCGAAGCCATCCATTTCAACCAATAATTGGTTTAAAGTTTGTTCGCGTTCATCATTTCCGCCACCTACTCCCGAGCCTCTGTGACGCCCAACTGCGTCAATCTCATCGATAAAAACAATGCAAGGTGCCGATTTTTTGGATTGCTCAAACATATCGCGCACACGACTCGCGCCAACACCGACAAACATTTCAACAAAATCAGAACCCGAAATTGAAAAAAATGGCACGCCAGCTTCACCTGCAATTGCGCGCGCAAGCAGGGTTTTGCCTGTTCCGGGAGATCCAATTAATAAACAGCCACGCGGAATTCTGGCGCCAACATCAGTATATTTTTTTGCATCTTTTAAGAAATCGACAATTTCAGTGAGCTCTTGTTTGGCTTCGTCAATGCCCGCAACATCGGCGAAAGTAACTTTGGTTTTGCTTTCTTGCAAAAGTTTGGCGCGCGATTTTCCAAAACCAAAAGCACCGCCGCGAGACCCGCCACCAGAAGCACCGCGAGCAAAAAATATCCACAAACCGATCATTAAAATGAAAGGTAACCAACCTAAAATTCCGGCAATAACTTTTTCAGATTTGCTCACTAAAGGCAGCGCGTTGATTTCAACACCCTTTTCTTGCAGAGCTTCAACCAAATTAGGATATTCTGGAAGATAAGTATAAAATTGACCACCACTTTTAAATTTTCCGACCAAATCATTTCCTTTGATGTCAACTTGATTAACTTCACCGGCATCAACTTTTTTCATAAATTCACTAAAGATCAACTTGTTACCCGACACGCCGTCAGGACCGCCAATCAAGTTTGAAATTGTCATTACCACAGCAAAAATAACCAACCAGATGAAGAAGTTTTTTGAATTTTTCATGAAATTTTTTTAGAAGTTTGAAGCAATATTTATTGGTAAAGAATTTAGGAATGAATTGAGTAATTTCAATTGCTGATTATTAAAATTAATCACATTTTTTATAAAAATTCGACATCATCCTTAATTCTTGAGATAGGCATAAATAAAAAGAGTTCATAAATTGTGGGATCGAAATAATAATGAACCAAACATCTTGCTGAAATATTATGATAACACTTTCATACACAGAAATTATGGCGCTGTCGCAAATCAACTTTTTCGTCGAACTTTTCGCAATTCTAAATTTTTTGAAACGCACGTACATCTAGGTACGCTTACCTTTCAAAAAATTTAGAATCACAAAAATTTCTTAGAAAAAATTGATTTGCGACAGCGCCATTATCGATCTCAAATCAAATTATAAGGAAGTTGAATATAGTTTATTCATAAGATTATAAAACTGTAACAAAGATTATCCAAGCTTGTTTTTGCTCGATGCGCAATATTTGTTTTCGCCTGTTATGGAGTTCAAAGAATTTATGAAAATTATATTATTATTGGCATCGGACATAAAGTTTTAGACTTCAAAGAGCTAGATCAAAAAAAAAACGCGGACACATAATTGAAATCAACAGGGACTGGAAGATTTTTTGCCCTAGAAAGTAAATAAAAATATTTTTACTAAGGGAGTTAGTGAAGCTGAAATCGATGAAATCGTTAGCGCTTCTGGACAGGCTGAAAAGTTTGCCGAGCTTATAAACTATCAAACCACTCCGTTTGTTGATCAGAAATTCAGAGCCAGCAAAGACCACACTTTGATCGGTAATTCATTCGGAGAAGTTTTTGTAAGCTTTATGTTATTTTGCCATCCTGAAAACTTTAAAAAATACATCGCTATTGCTCCAGTTTTAGATTCTGAATATTATCAAGGAAAAAAGATGTTTGAAACTTTAAAGAGAAAAATTTCTGACACAAAAAAATTTGCTTATTTTGCAATTGGTGGTGAAGAGAGAGATAATAGTATTAATAACTATGTTGGCATAGTAGAAAAATCTTGTTTAAAAATTGCAGAACTTTCCAACATCGTCGGCAAAGTTGAAGCAATCGCTGCAAAAAATCATGTGTCAGTTGTAACTCCAAAGTATTTGGGGCGGATTAAAGTTCTTTGATGAGAATTTAGACTAAAATTTTTCTAAAAATAAATTTTAAATTCAAAGACTTAGTATTGATAATTTTTTACGAAAGATTCGTTTATTACTGGGATATTGGCGTTTTAATCAAACTAAATATGATTAATTGGTTATTTTACCTGTAGCGATTAGATAAGATACTGAAAAAATTTGGGGGGGGGATGACGATGCGGGAAAGTCGTTGAAGCTGCATCATCCTGAACTTTTTTCAGGGATTTATCTATCCGTAATTTAATGCGTTAACCAATTAAATTTTAGACAACAAAAAACCCGCTTAACTATTTAAAGTTAAGCGGGTTAGTTTTTTATTTTAATCGTAGCAATTTAATGTCACTTATAAGCTTGGCGACAACCTACTCTCACTGGACATAAAGACCAAATACCATCGGCGCGACATACGTTTCACTTGCGAGTTCGGAATGTGATCGAGTGGTTCCATACCGCTATCCTCACCAAGCCAACAAGTGACATTAAATTTATAATCGATAACTAGAGTAATACCTGCTATTTCAATTGTGTTGTTTATCTCAAGATTCTTACGAATCTTTAATTCGAGCTAGTGTATATTATACCACACATAGTTCAAAAAATAAGCCAATCGGGTAATTAGTACTGGTTAGCTTAATGCATTACTGCACTTACACACCCAGCCTATCAACGTGGTAGTCTACCACGACCCTAATAGGGAAAACTTGTTTTGAGGGAGGCTTCCCACTTAGATGCTTTCAGCGGTTATCCCGTCCATACTTAGCTACCCAGCAATGCTCTTGGCAGAACAACTGGAACACCATTGGTATGTTCAACTCGGTCCTCTCGTACTAAAGTCAACTCCTCTCAATTTTCCAACACCTGCGGCAGATAGGGACCGAACTGTCTCACGACGTTCTGAACCCAGCTCACGTACCACTTTAATCGGCGAACAGCCGAACCCTTGGGACCTTCTTCAGCCCCAGGATGTGATGAGCCGACATCGAGGT
>CAMAXU010000006.1 GCA_945862455.1 Rickettsia typhi
GCCGAGTAGTAAAGTTTGATTGGCGGTTGAAACTGCGCTATCACCGATGAAATATCCAGCTGTTGCGCTTTGGCGTTTTTCTAGAACTACAATTGTATAATCGCTGTTGTTTAAAAAAGATGCATCGGAGACTTGAAGATAATTAGCAGCGCTGCCGCTGAACTTCACGGCGTGGATGTAGTTAATGGTGTTGGAATAAATTGGTCCTGTTCCTACGGCTACGACTGAAGATTTGTTTACAGCGTTTTTTTGATCATACCAAGTTGTTACCGAATCGCCGGTGGAAGATTCAGTATCCTTAAAACTAGATTCGGCGCTGCTTTCTAGCCATAAAGCATTGTCAGTTATACCGGCGATTGGAGAAGCTTTGGTTAAACTTTGGGCAGCAGCGATTTTAGATTTTTTGACCAAGCCGTTGGCGGTCATTACTCCGGCGATTATGATTGCGATGATTGCGATAACGGCGGAGAGTTCGATTAGGGTGAAGGCGTGCTTGGAAAATTTTTGCTTCATAATTAACTGCAAGTAAAAAATTAATAATAAAAATTAGCTATAATTTACCTTCCAGATAATGCACCAATAATTCCTGTTTTACTTTTTGTTCTTTGGAGCTGTCAAAATCTTTCACCGAAACTTCCCCATTTTTCATTTCATTTTCCCCAATAATTACAACGAAACGTGAATTATTTTGTGAAGCGCGCTTCATCTGTTTTTTGAAATTTCCATCATAAATAAATTCAGTCACAAAACCAGCGTTGCGAAGCTTTTGAGCAATTTCAAAAGCACAAGTTTTTTCATTTTCAGAAATATAATTAATTGCCACCGGACGCAGTTTTTCTACCTCAAGTTTTGCCAATAACATCAAGCGCTCAATTCCAGCAGCAAAGCCAATTGCTGGCACTTTTTTGCCACTCATTTTTTCAACCAAATTATCATAACGACCACCAGCTAAAACCGTGTTTTGCGCACCTTCATGCGACATTACAAATTCAAAAACGGTTGAAGTGTAATAATCCAAACCGCGCACCAAACGTTGATTGACGCGATGTTTCACGCCGAATTTTGTTAATAAATTTAAAATTGCATCAAAACGAAATTTTGCTTCATCAGAAAAAAATCGCGAAATTTCTGGCGCATCTTGCAAAATTTCAATGTCTTGCAAGTCTTTAGAATCAAGAATCCGCAGCGGATTTTTTTCTAAACGATTTTGCGAATCGCGCGACAAATCATTTTTAAATTTGGTAAAATATTCGCTCAAAGCCACTTCGTAATTGGCTTTAGTTTGAGTGCAACCAAGAGAATTTATTTCAAGAGTTGTTTTATCTAAAACTCCCAAATCCTTTAAAATTGCGCTTGCAAGCATGATTGATTCAACGTCGCAGAAATAATTTTCTTCACCAAAAACTTCAAAATTAATTTGATGAAATTGGCGCTGACGACCTTTTTGCGGGCGATCATATCTAAAAATTGGGCCAAAAGAAAAAAACTTGCGCGGCAAAACTTGTTGTAATTCACCATTTGAAACTAAAGCGCGAACCACGCCAGCGGTGAATTCAGGACGCAGTGTTAAAAAATTATCGGAACGATCCAAAAATTTATAAACTTCTTTTGCAACAATGTCGGAAGCCTCTCCTAAGTTACGTTCAAAGACTTCACTAAATTCAAAAATCGGCGTTTGCAATTCTTCAAAACCAAAAAATTCACTTTTCTTTCTTGCGGTTGCAACGATGTGATTAAAAATTTTGATCTCGTCGCCAAATAGATCTTTGGTGCCACGAACGGGCTGAAGTTTGTGATCCGACATTTTATGAATTTAGGAATTTTAAAATTAAGAATAGGAATTAGTTTGGGTTTAAGCTAAATCTAAACTCTTAATTTTAAAATTCTTAATTTTACTATTTTAATTGGTTGAAAATCCCATGGACCCCGTCGTGAAGACGGGGTGACAAGTTGGAGTATATCCATAACAAACTAACCCATCATAAAGACGGGATTACAAATTGGAGTATAACCACACCTAACCCATCGTGAAGACGGTATTACATGCGTGGAGAAAATACCTCCAACTTGTCACCCCGTCTTCACGACGGGGTCCATGGGATTTTCAATACCTACGCATAATCAAAATCTAATCTAAATGTCTTCTTCTCTTTCACACATTCGCAACTTTTCAATTGTTGCACATATCGATCACGGAAAATCAACGCTTTCTGATCGCTTAATTCAAGAATGCGGCGCGATTGCTGATCGTGATATGACGGCGCAAATTCTTGATTCAATGGACATTGAAAAAGAACGCGGCATCACGATTAAAGCCCAAACCGTGCGCCTTTCTTACAAGGCTGATGATGGCAAAACTTACATGTTAAATTTGATGGACACGCCCGGTCACGTCGATTTTGCTTATGAAGTGAGTCGCTGTTTGGCGGCTTGCGAAGGTTCAATTTTGGTAGTTGATTCAACGCAAGGCGTTGAAGCACAAACGCTCGCCAATGTTTATCAGGCAATGGATAATAATCATGAAATTGTACCCGTTTTAAATAAAATTGATTTACCGGCTTCTGATCCCGAAAGTGTTAAAAAACAAATTGAAGAAGTAATCGGAATTGACACGTCAGAAGCAATTTTAGTTTCGGCAAAAACTGGAGTTGGAATTCACGAAACTTTGGAAGCGGTGGTAAAAAAATTGCCCGCTCCGAAAGGAAATCCTGATGGCAATTTCAAAGCACTTTTAATTGATAGTTGGTATGATCCATATCTCGGCGTGATAATATTGGTGCGGGTTATTGATGGCTCTATTAAGAAAGGTCAAAAAATAAAAATGATCGCGGCAAATGCCACTTATCAAGTTGATTCTGTCGGATTTTTCACTCCAAAAAAATATTTCTGCGATGATTTAAAAGCCGGCGAAGTTGGATTTATCAACGCTCAAATCAAACAAGTTTCTGATTGTAAAGTTGGTGATACAATTGTGCTTTCAAGCAATGAGAATGCCACTTTGCTTCCCGGTTTTAAGCAAAATCAACCCGTGGTTTTTTGCGGTATTTATCCAATTGATGCTTCTGATTTTGAAAAATTCCGCGATGCTTTAGGAAAATTACATTTGAATGATGCCAGTTTTGAATATGAAGCCGAAACTTCAAACGCCTTGGGATTTGGCTTTCGCTGCGGCTTTTTAGGACTTTTACATTTAGAAATTATTCAAGAAAGATTGGAGCGCGAATTTGATTTAGACTTAATCACAACCGCGCCTTCAGTAATTTACAATATTCGTCTGCGCGATGGATCAACAATTCACGTGCATTCTCCTGCTGAAATGCCCGATCCAACTAAAATTGAATTTATGGAAGAGCCGTGGATTAAGGCTACAATCATGACTCCCGATCAATATTTAGGTTCAGTTTTAGAATTATGCACCCAAAAACGCGGCATTCAAAAAGAGTTAAGTTATGTTGGAGATCGCGCCATGTTGGTTTATCGACTTCCGCTCAATGAAATTGTTTATGATTTTTATGATCGCTTAAAATCTTGCTCGCGCGGTTACGCCAGCTTTGATTGGCAAATGGATGGTTACGAGGAAAGCAATTTAGTTAAATTAACAATTATGGTTAATTCCGAACCGGTTGACGCATTGTCATTTATTACTCATAAAACTCGTTCCGAAAGCCGTGGACGCGCGATTTGCGCCAAGTTGAAAGAACTTATTCCAAAACAGATGTTTAATATCGCAATTCAAGCGGCGATTGGCGGAAAAATTATTGCTCGTGAAACTGTAACAGCGATGCGCAAAGATGTGACAGCTAAATGCTACGGCGGCGATATTTCTAGGAAGAGAAAACTTTTAGATAAGCAGAAAAAAGGTAAGAAAAAAATGCGCGAAATTGGAAATGTAGAAATTCCGCAAAGCGCATTTTTAGCGGCGTTGAAGTTGGATGAGCATTAAACTTTTATTTTATTATAGCTCCGCCACCAACTTGTGGCGTAGTTACTCCGTGACCAGTAGTTTCATCTTTACGATTCTCTTCCATATTTGTTCCGACTAAGCCTCCAATAATACTAGCAAGAGCTGCCTTAGTAGTTTCATCAACTACACTTACGGCAGTGTTTTGCACCTCTACTTCTTCAACTCTCTTTAAACCTTCTTTATTTGCTTCCAGAGTTTCCTGAGTTCTTATTAAAGAGCCATTTTCTTTTTTAACAAATTCTTCAGCTTTTTCTCCGACAATCGTAGCCTCATCATTTGGATGTTTACTTACTGATCCTGATTTTTTTTGCTGCTCATCAACTTCATTTTTTTCTACCCCTTTTGGATCCAAGTATTTTTTGAAGACATTCAAAAATTCTAAAGTGACTGCCGACTCTTTCTCCTCTGCCCTCTGCTTTTCTTCATCAGCTTGTTCAGGATTACGACCGAAATTTTTAGTAGCCAAAAGAAATATCGGTGCTAAAAAAATTCCTCCGGGAGCAAACAATAATCCGATAGCAATCGCGCCCTTAGCGCCATAAATGGCCTTACTCTTAAAATCTTCCCAATTCTTACCATCATAAGCGGAGGAGTCTTTTAAGCTATCGTCAGGAATATCTTCGTTCATCTCTTTTACTAATCCTTCTGATACTTTATTTTCCTCCCCTTCTTGTGCTTGTATCTTGGCAATTTTGGCAATATCGGGAGTTTCCTTGAAAGCAGTTTCGATAGATTTTTTAGTATCTTCATCAAGATCTTGATCACTCATTAAACTGGTATAAGCTTCAACCATCTTTACAAGAAGCTCATCTTTCTTGAGATCATCTTCATCATTGATTTGATGACCTAAAAAAGCGAATGCTTCACTTAATTTCTCAATTCCCGGTGTTTCTGTTTCATCTACAACTCCTTCTTTTGAAGATCCAAGCATGCCTATCGCCATATTAGCAAACACTTGCAATGTGGTGTCATTTTCAACTTTACTTTGTTCTACCGCGATCAGCTTCCTTTTTTCTTCATTAGTTGTTCCCGCACCCTTTAAAATTCCACTGATAGCCGTAAAAGCACTTGCTGCATTTTTTGAACTAAACTGCATTGCGTCACTAATTTCTCCGGCATTTTTAATCGTATTATCCGTAATGTTAGCAACATCAGAAGGATCGGTAATATCTAATTTAATATCTTTATGAGAAACATCGTCGTGAAGTAGATTTTTAACAATTTGATTTTGATCAGCTGATTTCGACATTATAAAATTTTGTTAAATTATTAATGATATAAGCCAAAGCTGATTAATCAAAAATCTTTGGCAAGAAAAATTCACAAGTAGATCAAAAAAAACCAAAAACTCTGGCTTGCCAAGCGTAGCTTCAGCGAAGCTTGGTGGGTGGTAGAAGACTCGAACTTCCGACCTCTACGATGTCAACGTAGCACTCTAACCAACTGAGCTAACCACCCCCAAAAATAATAGCAAAACAAGAATTTTTCTTGCTTGCAAAGCGGGAGGGAAAATAAAGTTCATAAATTCGTTAGTCAATTTATTACACAAAATTTTTATGAAAAAAGCCATTGTCCTTCTTAGTGGCGGACTTGACTCTACAACCGTTTTAGCAATTGCCAAAAATGCCGGATTTAAAACTTACGCTTTAAGTTTTGCTTACGGCCAAAGACATAAAATTGAATTAGAATCGGCAAATAGAATCGCTAAAGAATTTGGTGCCAAAGAACATAAAATCGCCAAGATTGATTTGCGTATTTTCGGTCATTCAGCTTTAACTGATGAAATTGAGGTGCCAAAAGATCAGGAAATCTCGGGGCATAATGTAATTCCAATAACTTATGTTCCTGCGCGTAATACAATATTTTTATCTTACGCCCTCGCCTACGCAGAAACTGTGGGCGCGTTTGATATTTTTATCGGCGTAAATGCTGTAGATTATAGTGGATATCCTGATTGCCGACCAGAATTTATCGCAATATTTGAAAAGTTGGCTAATTTAGCAACCGCTGCCGGCGTTGAAAATCAAGAACGTTTTAAGATTCAAGCGCCCTTAATGATGATGAGTAAAAAAGAAATTATTGAGACAGGAATTAGTTTGGGAATTGATTACTCTAAAACACATTCTTGCTATGATCCGATAATTAAAAATGGTGAGACTTATTCTTGTGGGCATTGCGATTCTTGTAAGCTAAGACTGGATGGATTTAAAGCAGCTAACACTTTAGATCCAATTAAATATTTTTAAAAAATCTTTAAGGGCGCTATCGCGTAAATCAAGTTTTTCTAAGAAATTTTTGTGATTCTAAATTTTTTGAAAGGTAAGCGTACCCAGACGTGCGTGCGTTTTTAAAAAATTTAGAATTGCAAAAAGTTCGACGAAAAAGTTGATTTGCGACAGCCCTTAAGTCATCGAGCAAAGGCGATTGAACTTTGCTCAATGACTTAACAACAAAAAAGCCTCTGAAGCATTAGCTCCAGAGGCTTTTTTATTCTGTTCATGAAAACAAAAATTACATGTTTTCGGAAATATATTTAACTGCGCTTCCAACAGTAGTGATTTTTTCAGCAGCTTCATCAGGAATTTCAATTCCGAACTCTTCTTCAAAAGCCATAACTAATTCAACTTGATCCAAGCTGTCAGCGCCCAAATCATCGATGAAGTTTGCGGCTTCGATAACTTTCGCATCTTCAGCACCTAAATGGTTGATAATGATTTTTTTAACTCTGTCAAAAATCTCGTTGTTGTTAGTCATAAAAATTAAGATTGGTTGATATAAAAGTTTTAAAACAAAACTAAGATATAAAGCTTTGAAACAAGCTTAGAGGCGCGGCAAGCTAATTATCGTAATTTAAATAGCAAATAGTAAAACTACAAAATGTTTCATAACTAGTAGCAAGTGCTTCGCGAGCAGAATTTTAGCGCAGTATTGCCATGATTTGATGACTTGAACTCTTAGAATTTACGCCGTCAAAAAATGGTAAAAATCCAAAAAACTTGTCAAAGAATTTTTCATTTTTTTCTGCAATTTCAACTTCATGAACTGAAAGTTTTTTAGTATCAATTTTATTGTTTTGTAAATAAGTCAAAGCTTCTTTTGTGTCACCTATTTCATCAATTAATCCCGCTTCTAAAGCTTGTCTTCCGGTAAAAACGCGGCCATCAAAAACTGTTCTAGAAGTTTTTTTAATTTTATCGCCTCGTCTTTCTTGGACTAAACCACTAAAAAATTCAAAAGAATCAGCGATTGATTCTTTGATAACGAGGTCAACCGCCGGATTTGGTTTTTCAAAAGGCGAAGGACTGCCTTTAAGCGGCGAAGATTTATAAGTGTTAAATTTTACACCGATTTTATTTGCTAGTTCGGTAACTTCCGGAGATTCCATTAAAACACCAATTGAGCCAGTTAAAGTGCCGTTATGAGCAATAATATAATCTGAGGCAACTGCGGCCATATATCCACCAGAAGCAGCAACCGAGCCCATCACAACCACGATTGGTTTTTTGATGGCGATTTCTCTTAAATCATCAAATAAAATTTCGCTGCCAACAATTCCACCACCTGGGCTGTCGATATTTACAATTACAGCTTTAATTGAATTTTCTTCGGCGATTTCTTTTAGAATTTTGCTGCGATAATCATCTTTCATTATCACACCATTGATTTTGATGCTGGCGATATAATCGCCTCCTTCAAAACCATCGCCCGACAACTTGCTTCCAAACATTGACTTTCCAACAAGGAGCAAGGAAAGAATCGCAAATAAAAGCGCGATATTTTTCCATTTATGAACCTTGCCTTTCAAGTAAATTAAGGCCGCAAGATTGTCAGACATTAAGATTACTCTTTAGATTCTTTGCTAACTGAAAGCGATTCTAACACATCGCCATGAATGCTGCCGATTGTGTTGCCACTGTCATTTGCAGAATAAAGATGAGCTTCTTGCTCATCAGTTTCCATGTCTTTGATTGAAAGAAGTAATTTGCCACTAACTTTATTAAACAACATAACTTTAGCTTCGATTCTATCGCCTACTTCATATCTTTCAGTTCTTTGTTCTTGTTTGTTGTTTGAAAGATCTAATCTTTTGATGATTGCTTTCAAGCCGCTGTCAAGTTCAACTTCCAAGAAGTCTTTTTTAACATTAATAATTAAGCAAGAAACAATCAAACCAGCTTCAATTCTATTTAGCTCATCTTTGAAAGTTGTGCTACCTAATTGTCTGATGCCAAGAGAGATTCGTTCTTTTTCATAGTTTGAACCAAGAACCATAACTTTGACTTTTTCATCTTTTTTGAATTTTTTCAAAATTTCTTCAGTTGTACCTTCAGATGAAATGTCGGAAACGTGAACTAATCCGTCAACACCGCTGTCAAAGCCGATGAATAAACCAAATTCAGTGAAATTTTTAACTACACCTTCAACTACATCACCAACTTGATGACTTTCAGAGAAAGCTTGCCACGGATTTTTCTCACATTGTTTCATGCCTAGAGAAATGCGGTGATTTTGCGAGTTAATATCCAAAACCATAACTTCAACTTCTTGGCCAGAATTGATGAATTTATTTGGAGTTGAGTTGTTTTTTAACCAGCTCATTTCGGAAACGTGAACCAAACCTTCGATGCCAGATTCGATTTCAACGAATGCACCGTAAGTTGTGATGTTAGTAACCTTACCTTTAACAACCGCGCCAACTGGATATCTTTGAGCGATTGATTCCCAAGGATTTTGTTGAAGTTGTTTCATGCCAAGAGAAATTCTCTTAGTAGCTTCGTCAAATTTAATAACTTGAACCTTAATTTCTTGACCAACTTTTAAAACTTCAGATGGGTGTCTAACACGGCACCAAGAAATGTCAGTTAAATGCAAAAGACCATCAAATGAACCGAAGTCAATAAACGCACCGTAATCAGTAATGTTTTTAACAATACCATCCAATGCATCACCAACTTTTATAGTTGAAAGAACTTTTTCTTTTTCAACGTTGCGTTGGGTTTCAAGAATAGCTCTTCTAGAAACTACAACGTTGCCGCGTAGATCATCGATTTTAAGAACTTGTAATTTTTCAACTTTGCCAATCAAAAATGTGTCATCAGAAAGAAGCATAGTATCAACTTGGCTTCTTGGTAAGAAACAAGTGATGCCGTTAACGTCAACAGCGTAACCGCCTTTAACTTTACCGATGATTTTTCCTTCAATTGTAGTTTTGTCTTCAAGACAATTTTTCAAGAAATACCAGTTATTATAGCGTCTGGCATTTTCGCGGCTGATAATAAGCTCGCCTCTTTTGTTTTCTAAGCGTTCAAGAAAAACATCAACTACATCGCCTTCAACAACTTCGCCGTCTCTTTTAAACTCAGTGATATCAACGAAACCAACTGATTTTGCGCCGATGTCTACTGCAACACCTTTGTCGGAAATACCAACAATTACGCCTTTTACAACAGTGCCTTCTGTCAGTTTTTGACTGTCTTTTTCATATTCTTCGAAAAGCTCAGCAAAATTTTCTTGAGCAAATAAATTTTCCTGTTCTTGAGATTTTTGTGTCATATATTTGGGAATTTAAAACCTTTGTTAGCGCTAGAGCTGCGCAGGTTTTCGGTTAAAGATTAATAAATAGTAAAAAGCCATTAGACATGACTTTCATAAATCGAGCCGCGCAAAGTAGGAAGTTGGATTTTAAAATCAAGTTCGGCAGTTAATTTAATTGAAGAAAAAACTTTCTAGTAAAAAGTTGATGCGACTTAAAAATGACCTACTAAATTAGTCGGAGATTAAAAAATCCTAAAAAAATCATGATTTTAACAACCAAGGCCCGCTACGCCGTTATGGCAGTAATTGAAATTGCCGATAACAAAGCCAATCAACCGGTTTCATTGCTGACAATTTCTAAACGCCAAAAAATCTCGCTCTCATATTTGGAACAGATTTTTGCCAGTCTTAGAAAATCGGGCATCGTTGAGTCGGTGAAAGGTCCGGGTGGTGGTTATATTTTAGGGAAAAATCGCAACATAGTTACAGTCGCCGAAATTATCAAAGCCATCGGCGAACCAATAAAAATGACGCGTTGTAACAATGTTCAAAAAAGCTGCGTTAATGACGATGTTAAATGCAAAACTCACCATTTATGGTCTGGTTTGGAAAATAAAATTTACGAATATTTAAACTCGATTTCACTTAGCAGCATATGCAAATGATTTATCTCGACTACAATTCAACCACTAAATTAGCTGCGGAAGCATTGGCTAAAATGAATGAAGTTTACCAATTGCCCTTGAATAATTCTTCAAGTCACCAGTTGGGTCGTAAAGCTACAAAATTAGTTGAAGATGCCAGACAAGAATTAAAAAATTTAATCAACGCTCAAAATTACGAAGTGATTTTTACCAGCAGTTCCACTGAAGCCACAAATATGGTGATGTTTGGCGCTGATGTAAAAAAAATAATCTTTTGCGAATTTGAACATTCTTCAGTTTATAATTGCCGCCCAGAAAATAAGGAAATTATCGAAGTTAAAGCTTTAAAAAACGGCTTGATCGACATTGAAGATTTTAAAAATAAAATCGCCGATCTCGATGGAAATTTCCTCGCTTCCGTGATGCTTGCCAACAATGAAACTGGCGCCATTCAGCCAATTGCAGAAATCGCCAAATTAGTTCATCAAAAAGGCGGATTATTTCATTGTGATATCGTTCAAGCTGTCGGAAAAATTGCTGTTGATTTGGAAAAATTAAATGTTGATTTCGCTTCAATTTCAGCACATAAAATCAGCGGTCCGCAAGGAGTTGGTGCGCTTTTAATCAGAAAAGGCTTCGATATAAAACCATTAATTCACGGCGGCAAACAAGAAAAATCAAAACGTGCCGGAACCACTAACATCGCAGGAATTTCGGGATTTGGCGAAGCTTGCAAATTAGCAGCAAAAAAAATCAGTCTTTACGAAAATGTCAAAAATTTGCGCGACTTTTTGGAAAGCGAAATCCAAAAAATCACCAATGAAAATGCGATGATTTTTTCTCAAGAAATTGCTCGCCTTCCAAACACCAGTTACATCGCCACTAAAAATGCCGATAGCCAAACTCAATTAATTAATTTCGATTTAAACGGAATTTGTGTTAGCGCTGGTGCTGCCTGCTCTTCTGGCACTTTAACCGCATCAAGAATTTTAAAAGCCATGGACATTGAACCAGCTTTTTCAACCAGCGCCATTCGCGTAAGTCTAGGAATTGAAAACACCAAAGATGAAATTGAAAAATTCATCAAAGTCTGGAGCGATTTTTATAAAAAAATTAAATATTAAAGTGACTATTAAACTTCCAATCTATCTCGATTACCAATCAACAACCCCAATGGATCCGCGCGTTATTGACGTGATGGTAAAAACCATGAAAGAAGATTATGGCAATCCGCATTCGCGCACTCACTCTCTTGGCTGGAAAGCTGAAGAATTAGTTGAAATCGCCCGCAAGCAAGTGGCCAATTTAATCGGCGCTGATTCGAAAGAAATTTTCTTCACGTCGGGAGCGACTGAATCGAATAATATTGCGGTTAAAGGTGTTGCCCATTTTTACGGCGCGACTGGTAAAAATCACATTATCACAACTTACACCGAACATAAATGTATTATCAATTCGGCGCGCGATCTAGAGCAAGAAGGATTTAGCGTCACATTTTTGCCAGTTCAGCAAAATGGTTTGGTTGATTTAAAAGAACTAGAAGCCGCGATCACTGATAAAACATGCTTGGTTTCAATCATGACTGTCAATAATGAAATTGGCGTAATTCAACCAATTAAAGAAATCGGCGCTTTATGCCGCAAAAAAGGCGCTTATTTCCACACTGACGCGGCGCAAGCCTTTGGTAAAATTCCGTTAAATGTTGATGAAATGAACATCGATTTGATGAGCATTTCCGGACATAAAATCTACGGTCCAAAAGGTGTTGGCGCGCTTTATATTCGCCGCAAACCGCGAGTTAGAATCAAATCAATTATCAGTGGCGGCGGACAAGAACGCGGCATTCGCTCCGGAACTCTCGCAACTCCACTGGTTGTTGGTCTTGGCAAAGCTGCTGAAATCGCCAAAAATGAAATGGAGCAAGATTTCGATCACGTTAAAAAACTCGGCGCCAAGCTTTATCAAGGAATCATGGAAACAACGCAGGTCTTTTTAAATGGCGATAAAGAACATCGTTATCCAGGAAATTTAAATTTCTCTTTCGCCGGAATTGAAGGTGAATCAATGATTATGGCAATTAAAGATCTCGCTGTTTCTTCAGGTTCTGCCTGCACTTCTTCATCGCTTGAACCTTCATATGTTTTACATTCTTTAGGAGTTGAAGATGAATTGGCGCACACTTCCATAAGATTTGGAATTGGTCGTTTTACCACCGAAGAAGAAATCGATTACGCAATTAATTTAATCAAAACAAAAGTTCAAAAACTGCGTGACTTAAGCCCTTTATGGGAAATGATGCAGGAAGGAATTGATATAAAATCAATAAACTGGAAATCGCACTAAGTATATTAAATTCACTTCGTGAATTTAGGAAGAAATTGTGTTGCTGCGCACGAAGTGAATTCGTGCATCCGCAACTGGTTAATTAATAATTATTTATATGGCATATTCAAAAAAACTTTTAGATCACTATGAAAATCCACAAAATGTTGGGTCATTCGCAAAAGACGAAAGCGGCATTGGAACTGGATTAGTTGGCGCTCCGGCTTGCGGCGACGTGATGAAATTACAAATTAAAGTTTCTGATGATGGCATAATTACCGACGCCAGATTTAAAACTTTCGGCTGCGGTTCGGCAATTGCTTCAAGCTCGCTTGCAACTGAATGGATTAAAGGACAAAAAATTGATGATGCGGCAAAAATTACTAATAAAGAAATTGCTCAAGAATTATCTTTACCGCCGGTGAAAATTCATTGCTCAGTTTTAGCTGAAGAAGCGATTAAAGCCGCGATTGAAGATTACAAAAATAAGAAAAATTAAAATGTTACAAAAATTCTTAGAAAGCGGAAATGCTATAGTTGATTATTTAACCATCACCGACGACGCATTAATCCACATTAAAGAACTTCTCTCCAGCCGCACTGAAGCTTGCGAAGGCATAAAAATTAGCATGCGCACGCGCGGCTGTTCCGGCATGTCTTACACTATCGAATATGCCATTAAGGATAAAAACATTTCCAAATTTGATGATGTCGTAATTCGCGATGGAGCCACAATTTTCATCGATCCCAAGGTTTCAATGTTTCTAATCGGTAGCGAAATGATTTATAAAACTGACGAATTAACTTCCGGTTTTGACTTTGTAAATCCCAATGAAAAAGGCCGTTGCGGCTGCGGCGAATCATTTAAAGTATGACAAATTTTTTCGAACTTTTTGCGCTTAAACCAAATTTCGAAATTGATCAAATTGAGTTAGAAAAAAAATATCTCGATTTTCAAAAACAGTTTCATCCAGACATTTCAAGCTCTGCCGACATAGAAAAATCAATTGCAATTAATGAAGCTTACAAAACTTTATCTGATGATTTTCTTCGCGCTTGTTATCTTTTATCCTTAAAAAATATTGATATTCGCCATGATGAAAAAGCCATCAAGCCAAGCACAGAAACCTTGATCGAGATTTTGGAATTGCAGGAAAAAATCGCAGAAATTTCCGATAAAAATGAAATCGAAAATTTAAGAAAAGAAATAAATCAAGAATTTAAAAGCTTAATTTTAAATTCAATGAATCAGCTTGAAGCCAATGAAATCAATCTTTCGGCGCAGCTTTTAGTAAAAGCAAAATACTTAAAAAAATCTTTGGAAGATTTAAAAATTAGAAAAAATAAATTAAATTAATGGCATTACTTCAAATCTTGGAACCAGGTCAAAATGAAGAAAATCAACATAACGAAGAAGTTGTTATTGGCATTGATTTAGGCACAACAAATTCTCTGGTGGCGATTGTTGAAGATGAAAAAGTAAAATTTTTTGCTGATGAAAATGGCTTGGAAATTCACCCTTCAATTGTGAATTATGATAAAAATGGTAATGTAATTAATGTTGGACAGATCATAAACCAAGTTCAGGATGAAGAAGCATTTTGGAAAACCTCCCCACAACATCATCCTGAACTCGTTTTAGGATCTATTTCAACCTCGATTTCATCAATCAAACGACTGATGGGCAAAAGTTTTGCCGATGTGGAAAACGAAAAATTAAATTTCGAAATTGATCAAAATTCTACCCAAAAAGAAGTTCTAAAAATTAATGTTGGACCTAGAAAAATCAGACCCGCCGAAGTTTCATCCGAAATTTTAAAATATTTAAAAAATCTCGCGCAAAATAATCTCAAAACCGAAATCAAAAAAGCTGTAATCACAGTTCCAGCTTATTTCGATGAAGCCGCCAAAAATGCCACCAAACTTGCGGCAAATTTAGCTGGTTTAGAAGTTTTGCGCCTTGTCAACGAACCTACAGCCGCAGCGCTTGCTTACGGTTTAGATAATTCTGCCGAAGGAATTTACTGCGTTTATGATTTAGGCGGCGGAACTTTTGATGTTTCAATTTTAAAAATGCAAAAAGGTGTTTTTAAAGTTCTCGGAGTCGCTGGCGACAACGCTTTGGGAGGTGATGATTTTGATCATTTAATCGCGGAAAAGCTGAGCGTAAATCTTGCGCAAGCTAGAAAAATTAAAGAAGAACTTTCTTCTAAAACCATTGCAAATAGCCAATTTACACGCACTGATTTCGAAAAATTAATTCTGCCAAAAATTGAAAAAACTTTCACGCTGACAAAAAATCTAATCGAAGATTTAGAGCTCGAAAGCGAAGAAATTAAAGGTGTGATTTTAGTTGGCGGCTCAACTCGCATTCCACTCGTAAAAGAAAAACTTGCTGAAATTTTTGGTCAAGAAAAAATTTTAGATAAACTCGATCCCGATCGTATCGTCGCCGCCGGCGCGGCTTGGCAGGCTTATAATTTAAGCAAAAAATCGCATAATCTTCTTCTCGACGTAATTCCACTTTCTTTGGGAATTGAAATGATGGGCGGAATTGTTGACAAAGTAATTTATCGCAATTCAGCAATTCCAACCGCTCTCACCAAAGAATTTACAACTTACGCCGATAATCAAAACGGTATGAAATTTCATATTGTTCAAGGCGAACGTGAATTAGCGACTGATTGTCGCAGTTTAGCCGAATTTGAAATTAAAAATATTCCCGCGATGAAAGCAGGATTGGCGCGTGTTGCCGTAACTTTCAAAGTTGACGCTGACGGACTTTTAACCGTCACCGCTGAAGAAAAAATCACCAACACAAAACAAGAAATTATCGTCAAACCAAGTTATTCTTTGGATGAAAATGAAATCAAAAAAATGCTGCTTGATTCGCTCAAAAATTCTAAATCCGACGTTGAAAATCGATTGTTAATTCAGACAATTGTTGAGGCGAATAAAGATATGATGATTGTTAAAAAAGATTTAGAAAATTCTTCTACAATTGATGAAAAAGAAAAAAAATTAATCAGCGAGAAGTTAGAAAATTTAGAAAAATTAATCTCTGAAAAAACCTCGCGCGATTCGATTATATTGGCTCAACAAGAATTAGGAAAAGCCGCCGAAAATTTAGTTTTACGCAAAGTAAATGCGGTTTTAAATTCCAAAATCGCTGGCAAAAAAATTGATGAAATTTAGCTATAAAATCACAACTATTTTTTAGCTCTTTCAATCGCTTCTGCAATTAATTCTCTAGCTTTCGCAGCATCTTCAAAACCAGTAACTTTTACCCATTTTCCTTTTTCCAAATCTTTATAATGTTCAAAGAAATGTTTGATTTTATTGATCAAGTTTTCTGGCAATTCTTTGTAAGATTCAATTGACTCAAATTGTGAATTTAATTTTTTCGCTGGAACTGCGATGATTTTTTCATCCATCCCTTTTTCATCTTCCATAATCAAAACGCCAACTGGTTTGACCGCAATTACAGCACCCGGAACAACCGCGAAATCTGAAACCACCAAAACGTCAGCCGGATCACCATCATCAGACAAAGTGTTGGGAATAAATCCATAATTGCATGGATAATACATTGGAGTTGCAATGAAACGATCAACAAAAATCGCGCCGCTTTCTTTGTCCATTTCATATTTCACCGGATCAGCATTCATCGGCACTTCGACGATAACATTAACTTCATGTGGAGCGTTTTTTCCAATTGCGATTTTTTCAATATTCATAGTTTTATTTAATTTAAGTTAAAAATTTATTTTAAGCGAAGCGGACCTATCGCACTGAAGTAAGGCGCTGTCGCGTAAATCAAGTTTTTCTAAGAAATTTTTGTGATTCTAAATTTTTTGAAAGGTAAGCGTACCTAGATGTACGTGCGTTTTAAAAAATTTAGAATTGCGAAAAGTTCGACGAAAAAGTTGATTTACGCGACAGCGCCAGCAAAGCGAAAGCGGATTAATTCACTTCCACAATCATCGCGCCACCTTGACCACCGCCAATACAAAGAGTTGCAAGACCACGGTTTTTGCCGCGTCTTTTTAACTCACGAAGTAAGGCAATAACAATTCTGGCGCCCGACATTCCAACCGGATGTCCAAGCGCAATCCCGCCGCCATTTACGTTGAGAATTTCAGATTTTAACACGCCAATTGCCGAAGTGCCGAAATGTTTTTGGCAAAATTCATCAGATGCAAAAGCTTTTTGACAGCCAATTACTTGCGCCGCAAAAGCTTCGTTGATTTCGACTAATTCCATATCTTGCAAAGATAAACCGGATTTATCAAAAACTTTTTTCGAAGCAAAAACTGGACCTAATCCCATGCGCGAAGGATCTAAGCCAGCGTAGGCATATTCACGAATATAGCCGATTGGTTCCAAGCCCAATTCTTTCGCTTTTGATTCACGCATTAAAACTGCGAAAGCTGCGCCATCAGTGATTTGGGAAGAATTTCCAACCGTTACAGTTCCGGTAACTTTTTCGAAATATGGTTTTAATTTCACCAGAGCTTCAATGCTTTGACCTTTACGCACGCCTTCATCTTCTTCGATCATTAATGAATTTTTTTCATCATTATTGAAAACTGGAATAATTTCTTGGGCGAAAATTCCATTGGCAATTGCCGCTTCAGCTTTTTTATGGCTTTGAAGCGCAAATTCATCTTGTTCTTCGCGCGTAATTTTTAAATCTTTTGCCACATTTTCTGCGGTGCAACCCATAATTAATCCCGAAATCGGATCAGTCAGACCCTGAACAATTCCAACGATTGGAGCCAAATAATTCAGGCGAAATTGCAAAAGCGCCTGAATTTTTTGACCAACAGTTTTGGCTTTTGATAATTGCGCAAAAAGCCCAGTCATTTTTTTATTGTAAAATAATGGAATATTGCTCATCGATTCAACGCCGCCAGCGAGAATTATTTCATTATCGCCATTTAAAATTTTTGCCGCCGCATTTGAAAAAGCTTCCATTCCTGAAGCGCAATTTCTGTGAACTGTGAAAGCGGGGATTTTTTCTGGAAGTCCGGCTTTAAGCGCGATTACGCGAGCAATATTTGCTGCTTCACATGGTTGTGCTACGTTTCCGATTATTACTTCATCAATCATTTCTGGATCAACTTTAGAGCGCAAAACAACTTCTTTAACAATTCTAGCACCAAGATCATGCGCGGTTAGGTTTTTCAAAGCTCCGCCAGCTTTTCCCATTGGTGAACGATAGCCAGCGATTATTGCAATTCTTTCTTTCATAAAATTTAAGAGATTTAAGATTTAGAATTTAGGATTTAGGATATTTATACATCCAAACTGATTAAAGATATCAATCCCTAAAAAAATAAAATCTATTGCAGATGCGGCGATTCACTCGCCGCGTAGTAATTCAAAACAAACCCAAATTCGACGAAGTTGAATTTGATTAAATATAAATTCTAAATTCTAAATCTTAAATCCCTTAATTCATGTTAGATAAAAAATTAATCGATTTCGCCAATCATCTTGCCGATATTTCAGAAGCAATTGCGGTTAAATATTTCCGCATGGCAAACGGTGAAATCAGTAAAGACGACCATTCGCCAGTTACAAAAGCTGATCAAGAAATTGAAAAAATCATTCGCGATGCTATTGAAAAAAAATTTCCCAAACATGGAATTATCGGCGAAGAATATGGCGATAAAAATGTTGATGCAGAATATGTGTGGATTTTAGACCCAATTGACGGCACTTCATCTTTCATTATTGGTCGTCCGATTTTTGGAACATTGATTTCATTAACTCACAAAGGCAAAGCGATTTTGGGAATTATGAATCAGCCAATTACCAAAGAACGCTGGCTTGGTGTTGCAGGTTTAGGATCGTGGTTTAATGGCAAAGAAATTAAAACCAGAAATTGCACTGAACTTTCAGATGCCGTGATGTGTTCCAGCTCGTCGCATTATTTTCAAGAAAAAGATGCAGAAGTTTTAAAGAAAATTACCTCCCTCACAAAATATCAAAAACTCGGTGGAATTATTTATGGCGGTGATTGCTATTCTTACGCCTCACTGGCTTCGGGATTTGTTGATATTGTAATTGATCCGAGTTTAAAAGTTTATGATTACGCGGCGTTGGTGCCAATTATTGAAATGGCGGGCGGCGTTGTAACCGATTGGAAAGGACAAGATTTAAAATTAAAATCCAACATAAATTTAGTTGCTTGCGCTACGCCAGAACTACATCGCCAAGTTTTAGAAATATTAAATAATTAATGTTTAAAATGACGCGTTTCGATGAAATAAAGAGCAATTCCTTTTTCATCAGCTTTGGCGATTACTTCTTCATCGCGCATTGATCCGCCTGTTGCGATGATGGCTTTGATACCAAAAGATGCAGCAATTTCGATATTATCGGCAAATGGAAAAAAGGCATCAGAAGCTAAAAATCCGCCTTTGGCTTTATCAATTTTTTTCTCACCATCAAAAAATTCGGCAGCTTTTTTGCAGGCAATTTCGCAAGAATCAACGCGACTCATTTGTCCCGCGCCAATGCCGACAGTTTGAAAATCTTGCACTACAATTATCGCATTCGATTTCACATGTTTGCACACATTCATCGCAAAAATTAATTGTTCGATTTCAATTTCATTAGCTGCTTTTTTTGTGACTAATTTTAGATCATTTTTTGTGATATTTTTTTGATCTAATTCTTGAATCAAAAATCCGCCCGATATTGATTTTACTTGAATTTCCGCCGATTTTTTAAAGTCGGCGATCAACAAGCGTAAATTCTTTTTGGCAGCTAAAATTGCTCGCGCTTTTTCATCAATTTCACGCGCAATAATCACTTCAAAAAACATTTTAGAAAGCTCGAGCGCCAAAGTTTCATCAATTTTTCCGTTTAGCGCCACAATGCCGCCAAAAGCTGATTTTGAATCAGACGAAAGCGCGCGCGCGTAGGCTTCAAACAATGTTTCGCCAATCGCAGTTCCGCAAGGATTAGCATGTTTGATAATCGCGCAAGCTGGTTTTTGAAATTCCAAAACCAAATTATAAGCCGCATCAGAATCGTTTAAATTATTATAGCTCAATTCTTTTCCCTGTAGCTGTTTGGCGTTTACAATTCCCGAATTTGAAGTTGAAAAAACCGCCGCTTTTTGGTGCGAATTTTCGCCGTAACGCAATTCTTGTTTTAAGTTTCCGCGAAGCGAAAAATCGCTTTGGTTAAACCAGTTTGAAATTGCCAAATCATAATCGGCAATGTTTTTAAAGGCTTGCGCTGCGAGTTTTTTTCTAAAATCAAAACTTGTCGCGCCAGAATTTTTTTCCATTTCTGCAACCAAATTTTCATATTGTGCGCACGATGTAATTACAGTTTTGTAACCAAAGTTTTTCGAAGCCGAACGCACCATCGCCGGCCCGCCAATATCAATGTTTTCGATAATTTCTTCTTCGTCAGAAGTTTTAGCAACTGTTTCAACAAAGGGATAAAGATTGATTATCAGCAAATCAATTGCCTCAATTTCGTGCGCCGCCGCCGCTTTCACATGCTCAACATTATCAAGCACCGCAAGCAACGCGCCATGAACTTTCGGATGCAAAGTTTTCACCCGCCCATCCATCATTTCCGGAAAACCCGTAAAATCAGAAATATCTTTATTGACGATATTATTTTGCGTTAAAAGTTTAGAAGTTCCGCCCGTAGAAATTATTTCAACACCGCGCGCAACCAAATTCTGCGCCAGCTCAACAATTCCCGATTTATCCGAAACTGAAATTAAACAACGTTTTATTTTTTGTAGATTTTGCATTTTTTATTATTTGTTAGTTTTATTTTATTGTTTGTAAAATTTTCTGAAATCCTTCTTCAATAGTCAAATTTCCATTATCAATTACAACCGCTCCGTCGGCGATTTTTAGTGGGGCGTCAGTGCGTGAAAAATCATTTTCGTCGCGTTTTTTTAACTGGGCTAAAATTTCATCGAAGTTGGTTTGAAGTTGGTTGAAGCGACGGCGCGCGCGGATTTCGACATCGGCGGTGACAAAAAATTTATAATCAGCATCAGGGCAAATTATGGTTGTGGTGTCACGCCCATCAAGCACCGCGCCGCCATTTTTTTCTTTGCCTTGGCGCACAAAGTTTTTTTGAAAATTAAAAAGTGCCGCCCGAAGTTTTGGATTTTTCGCAATGATTGAAGCAATCGCGCCAATTTTTTCACTAAATAATTCTTCTGGCTCCAAATCACTTTCAGAAATATTTTTTACCAATTCCAAAATATGTTCTTCAAATTCCGCCGGCGCAATTCCGCGCTCCATCAAGCGAAACGCCACAAGCCGATAAAGCGCGCCAGTATTGAGATAAGGTACATTAAAATGCACCGCAATTTTTTTTGCCAAAGTTCCTTTTCCCGAAGCGCTTGGTCCATCAATTGCGATTACTAAATTTTTTTTCATGATTTTCTTTCTTTTGCTTTTTTGAATTCTTTTTCCAGATTATGTATTTCTGTGAAATAGGCGCCCTTTAACTCATCACTACGGCTCTTTAGTTTTTGAATAAAATTTTCGAACACATCATTGCTCTCTAGAATATCTTTTTCTTTTAAACTTTGTAATGTCAGCTTGATCGAACCAAACAAAATAGATAACTCCGAGAACCTCTCAACATCTAAATATTTCTGCGCTGCTAGGCATTGCCAAGAAAACTTATGCTCTTTGGTATGCACAATATCAGCCTTCATTTCATAAATATTGGCCTCCATCAATGTCACATCTCTTTTTCTTTTATTATCGAGATCCTTCAATTGCTTCTCTAGTTCACTTTCTTTTTCTCTATATTCTTTAGAAATTTTCTTGATCTCTAGTTCAAACTCCTTTGTTAATTCTTCATGTAAGGATTTTTTTATTTCTTGAGATTCAACTTTAAAAAACTTCTTTTGTATTTCCTGAATTAAAAAGGGCAAAAGCACTAAAATTAAGCCAGCAAAAGCACCAATCATGCTGATGTACAATATCAAATTCTGAAAAGATTCAGAATAAAAGTTGGATAATTTCTCAAAAGACTTCGAGTAAAAACCATCAACTTTTTCAAGAATTTCGAGCGAAAGATCTGTGGAATTTTTTGGTGGCATATTTTTCTGAAATTAGTTTTTACTTAACAAGGAACTCTTTGCACAAATCATTGTCTTTCCTGATCCTAGACCATTTCGAGGATTTGCTCGAAATGGTTTAAGCCTTTTAAATAAAGGCTTAAACAAACTCTTAGTCATGCTGAGATTGTCGAAGCATGACTTTCAACAGGTTCGGCATTACTATTTAGTTTGTTTTTAGAAAATCTATTGCGGATGCGCGAATTTACTTCGCGCGTAGCAATTCAAATTTTTCCTAAAATTTTCGACAGAAAATTTTAATTTAGCATCTCCCCCATTTTTTTGGTTTTTAAAATCTCGCGCGCTTTGGCATATTTTTCGTCGTGCCAAAAAATTAGACAGCCGTTGCAACCTTTGCCGCAGCAGCCATCAACGCCAATTCTTGGCGTTCTTGGTGAAGTTTGTTCGTCACCAACTTCGAGCGCGGCGAAATATTTTTTGCGTTTATTTTCGTATTTTTCTACTCGCACATCGCCCGCTTCAAGTTGGTGTGAAAGTTGACGCGATTCTACTTTTAATTTTTCGCTTTCAATATTGCTTTTTTCCTTACGCACCAAAGTCATCGGCACTAAAAGTTCTTTCAATTTTTCTTGGTTGAATAAATGAAAATCAACGGCCGGAATTTTGAAAAGTGGTCTTTGTCCAGCGTGAAGTTTATCCGACACTTCATGATCGATATATTCACCGGCAGCATTTTGTTTGATTTTTTTAAATTCGTAAATTCTAAGCAAAATCGGCTCTCTTTGGAAAGGCGATAAAAATTCTAAAACATCACCCGCATCCATGCGGTTCTTGCCTTCAACAATAATGTTATCGCCATCCCAATCGATAATTTTAGCGGTAAATTCGTAAAAAGAAGTTGATCCCGTGCTTTCATAATCATGCGCCAGATTAGTCAAACGGCCATCGTGAAAAGCTAAAGTGTAACCGCGATTAGCGATGGAATTAATTTCATCCATATAATCATCAGCATTCCAGTTTTGAGGATTTTCCATATAATCATCAATCGCCGCGCGATAAACGCGGGCAACGGATCCGGCGTAAAATTCGGTTTTGTTGCGACCTTCAACTTTAAATGAATCAAGACCCATTTTGATATATTCGTCAAGTTTAGGTAACAAACAAAGATCTTTAGAATTTAAAATGTAAGAACCATGAACATCTTCTTCAAAAGGCAAAAACTGACCTGGGCGCACTTCTTCTTCTAAAAAGAAATCGAACATTTCTTTGTTAGTTTCGTTGATTTCAATTTCGTGTTCGCTGTTATCTTTGAGTTTTATTTTTAATTTATAACCCCATCTGCAACTGTGCGCGCAGCTTCCCTGATTGGCTCCGCGTTCGGCTAAAAAGTTTGAAAGCAAGCATCTCCCCGAATAAGTCATGCATAAAGATCCGTGAATGAAAGTTTCAATTTTGATATTCGGGCATTTTTCGCGAATCACCGCGAGCTCTTCAAAACTCACTTCGCGCGCCATTACAACTAAACTAGCACCTTGTTTTTCCCAGAAATCTACGGTTAACCATGAACAAACATTGGCTTGGGTTGAAATATGTAATTCCAATTCTGGAGCGCGTTCTTTGACGAATTGAAAAACGCCGGGATCGGAAACAATCAAGCCATCAGGTTTAACTTTTTTTACGGTATCAATAAATTCCGGAAGTTTTTCGATGTCTTTATTATGCGAAAAAAGATTCAGCGTTAAATAAACTTTTTTACCGCGTAAGTGAGCAAATTCAATTCCCTCCACAACATCTTCCAAAGTGAAGCCCGATTTTACACGCAGCGACATGTCCGGCGTTCCGCAATAAACGGCATCGGCACCATATAAAATAGCAGTTTTTAAGCGATCGAGAGTTCCTGCAGGAAGAAGCAGTTCGGGCTTTTTCATAATTTATTTTTTAAAAATGTGAGATCAGAGCTTTGGTATAAGACTCTTTTGGGGAGCGAATAATTTGGGATTTTTCACCAGATTCAACAATTTGTCCAGATTTTAAAACCACTATTTGATCAGCAATTTGACTAACCACATCAAGATCATGTGAAATCAGAATATAAGAAATTTTTTGAACCTTTTGAATTTCGGCTAAAAGTTTCAAAATTTCATTCTGGGTTTTGAGATCAAGCGCCGAAGTTGGTTCATCCAAAATCAAAATTTTCGGGTTTAAAATCAAAGCCCGCGCAATTGCAACTCTTTGGCGCTGTCCGCCGGAAAGTTGATGCGGATAATGGTTTTTTAAATTGAGATTTAACTGAAGTTTTTTCATTACAATATCAACTTCATGATTTTGGTTTTTTAAACCGTTAATTAACAAACCTTCTTCGATAATATCTTTTACCAACATGCGCGGATCAAGGCTAGAAAATGGATCTTGAAAAATAATCTGAATATCGCGGCGCAATTCTTTGTTACTTTTTAGCCAGTTTTTTTCACCAAAAAAATTTATTTCACCAACAAAAGAAATCAAATTGGTTAAAGCTAGCGCAATCGTTGATTTTCCTGAGCCGCTTTCGCCAATTATTCCCAGATTTTGACCTTGTTGTAGTGAAAAATTTAAATTTTTATTAGCGTAAAAATTTTCTTTTTTGAAAAAAGATTTTTGTAATTGATGAATTACGGAGAGATTTTTTACATTTAATATTTGATCTCCAAAAACTTTATTTTCTTTGCGAGAACTTAACTCGTGAAATTGCGTTTGACGGTTTTTAATGATTTCACCATCTTCCATTTCAATAATTTCATCAGCAATTTTACCAACCGCGCGAAAATTGTGAGAGATAAATAAAACTGACAATCCTAATTCATTTTTTAAGCGCAAAATTAAAGCCAAGATTTCATTTTGTATCACAACATCAAGCGCCGTTGTTGGTTCATCAGCAATCAAAATTTTTGGATTATTTGCCAATGCAATTGCAATCATCACACGCTGTTTTTGCCCGCCAGAAAGCTGGTGCGGATAGGCATTTAATCTTGAAGAAAAATTTTCTAATTCCACCATTTTCAATAATTCTAAAACACGATTTTGTAATTTTTTCTTAGAAATTTTTGGATTATGAATTGTTACAGCTTCAGCAATTTGATCACCAATTTTATGCAGCGGATTTAATGAAGTATTTGGATCTTGAAAAACCAAACCAATTTCTTTGCCACGAATTTTGCACAGTTTTTTTTCATCAATTTCAAGCAGGTTTTTTCCATCAAAAATAATTTCACCTGAAATTTTTGCTTTAGGCAAAAGCCTTGTTATAGCAAGCGCTGTCACCGATTTTCCTGATCCACTTTGACCAACTAATGCTGTGATTTTTTTAGGAAATAAATCAAAAGAAACGCCTTTTACAACCTGATTTTTTTCAAAAAAAACCGCTAAATTTTTAACAGATAAAATCGGCATTTAGGTAAAAACTTATTTTAAAAAATGACATAAAAAAAAACCGCCGACATTTTTATTATGAGTCTGTTGTATAAATCAAAATTTTCTAAGAAATTTTGGTGATTGTCCCTTGATTCACAAAAAAACTCGATGTCACACTATACCAAATTAACTATCTCTTGATAGTGCTAACGAAGTATTTTTGAGGAAAAATTGCGACTGGAAATGTAAGCCTGTATCAAGTGATACAGCGTCATTTTCTGAGCAAATTTTTACCAAAAAGACAAAGTTATGGCTTATCAAGAGATAGTTAATTTGGTATAAGCCTGTGTGATGGGTGATTCTTGTTTTAGACTTGAATCACCCATCACACAGGCTCAAAGGTGACATCGATTGTGCCTTAGGGATAATTACCGAAATTTTAGTAATTCTGATTTTTATACGAATTCATTTTCATTACTCCATATTTGTTATCTGAATTTTTTCTTAAAAAATTAGAATTTTCCTTGGTAAATCTGAATAATATTTTCAAGCATTTTAAGCGCTTCTGCTCTTGGGCGCTGGAAAGTGTTGCGACCAATTATTGAGCCATTCGCACCACCTTTGTAGATTTCGCGGATTTCATTGTAAATTTCATTTTCACCTTTGGCATTTCCACCAGAAAACACCACAATTCTTTTATTGTTGAAAGTAGTTTTCATTACGTGACGAATGCGCTCTTCCATTGTTGTAACAGGAATTTTTACTTTTTCGTAAATCTTGATTGCTTCAAGATTTTCCAAAGCTTGGGTTGGAGGTTTAACTTTTATGATGTGTGCACCTAGTAAAGCGGCGATGTGGGCTGCATAGGCACAAATATCCATCGCAGTTTCGCCGATTTTTGAAAGATCGCCGCCACGTGGATAAGACCAAATTACTGTTGCCAAACCATAAGATTTAGCTTCTTCCGACATTTCACGAATTTCTTCAAACATGTCAAAAGCTGCATCAGATCCCGGATAAATTGTAAAACCAATTGCCGAACATCCTAAACGTAAAGCATCTTTTACAGAAGCTGTTGTAGCTTGATGTGGAGCGGTTCCGCCATTGTGAAGAGAGTTAGAAGAATTAACTTTTAGAATAGTTGGAATTGCGCCAGCAAATGTGTCAGCACCAGCTTCAATCATTCCTAAAGGCGCGGCGTAAGCGTTTAAACCGGCATCAATTGCAAGTTGGAAATGATAATGTGGATCGTAAGCATCTGGATTTACCGCGAAACTTCTGTCTGGACCATGTTCGAAACCTTGATCAACTGGCAATATTACCATTTTACCGGTACCACCTAATTTACCATGCATCAAAATACGGGCTAAATTGCCTTTAGTTCCTGCATTGTCACTTTCGTAGCAAGATAGAATTTTTTTAACTTTAGTAGAGATTTTCATATTTTTTGGAAAGTTTTTTCGAGAAAGGAATTTTGTGTGAGAAAATTTTTATATTACAAGTCGCAAGCGTCAAGTTTTTAGTTTTTAATTGCTAAGTTTTTAGAGATTTTTTAAAACTGTTTTAATCTGATACTTAGCCAATTAGATCCTGTCATCCTGAACTTGTTTTAGGATCTATCTAAAATATAAAAACCTCTAAACTTTCCATGCAACTCGAACAAAAAAAACTTGCCGCTTTTGACGAAATTAAAAAATTCACAACATTAACCAAAAGCCAAATCAAAGAGCTTGAGGACTACGTAGCATTACTTCTACAAGAAAATGACAATTTCAATTTCATAGGCAAATCAACTATCGAAAATCTTTGGGAACGCCATATTTTGGACAGCGCTCAGCTTTTATGCTTCATTGAAAATAAAAATCTGAAATTCGCTGACTTCGGCACTGGCGCTGGTTTTCCCGGTTTGGTGCTTTCAATTTTAGGACTTCGCGAAATGCATTTAGTAGAAAAATCTTTCAGAAAATCCGATTTTTTACGTCGTGCTAAATTACTTTCACAAAATCGTGTTTTTGTTCATCAATCCAAACTTGAAGAATTAGCAGTTCAAGAATTTGACTGCATAACTTCACGAGCCTTAGCACCGCTTGATCAACTTTTAATTCACAGTAAAAAATTCTTAAAAAAAGATGGTTATTGTCTGTTTTTAAAAGGCAAAAACCTAAAATCAGAAATTGAACTTGCGAAAAAATCTTTTCAATTTGATTATGATTTACACCCAAGTTTGACAT
Source organism: Rickettsia typhi (assembly GCA_945862455.1). Taxonomy (GTDB): domain Bacteria; phylum Pseudomonadota; class Alphaproteobacteria; order Rickettsiales; family UBA1997; genus UBA2645. The sequence goes on from CAMAXU010000006.1 coordinate 27,169, forward strand.
CACAAGAAAGCAACATCATTAAAATTTCTAACATTTCTAACATTTCTAACCAAAATTAAAACGGAGAAAAACTCATGTTAATCGGCATTCCAAAAGAAATTAAAGATCACGAATATCGCGTTGGCGCAACTCCATCGGGAGTTCGCGAATTAGTAAATGCAGGCCATCAAGTTTTGGTACAAAAAGATGCTGGAACTGCAATCGATTTTTCTGACGAACAATATATTCAAGCTGGCGCAAAAATTGCTACCAATGCAGCTGAAGTTTATGAAAAATCAGAAATGATTTTGAAGGTTAAAGAACCACAAGAATCTGAATGTAAAATGATTCGCAAGGGTCAAATTATTTTTTCTTATTTGCATTTAGCGGCTGAACCACATTTGACTGAAATGCTGATTAAATCTGGCTGCGTAGCAATTGCCTTTGAAACTGTAAGTGCTGCCGATCGCTCACTTCCACTTTTAGCTCCAATGTCGGAAGTTGCAGGAAAACTTTCAATTCAAGCAGGTGCCCGTGCTTTGGAAAAATCTCAAGGTGGACGCGGAATTCTGCTTGGTGGCGTTCCGGGAGTTGCTCGCGGTAAAGTTACAATTCTTGGTGGCGGCGTTTCTGGAACCAATGCAGCTAAAGTTGCAATCGGCATGGGTGCTGAAGTTGTAATTCTTGATAAATCATTAGCGCGCATTCGTTATTTGTGCGATATTTTTGGAAACTCTGCCGAAGTTCTTTATGCTTCACTTGAAAATATCGAAAAAAATACTGTTAATTCTGATGTTGTAGTTGGCGCAGTTCTAATTCCGGGTGCCGCTGCTCCAAAATTAATTTCGGCAGCTTTGGTAAAAAAAATGAAAAAGGGCGCAGTTATGGTTGACATTTCAATCGATCAAGGCGGCTGTTTTGAAACCAGCAAACCAACTTCACATTCTAATCCAACTTACGTAGTTGACGGCGTAGTTCACTATTGCGTAACCAACATGCCCGGTGCCGTTGCTAGAACTTCAACTCAAGCTTTGGAAAATTCTACCTTGCCTTTCTCTTTGGCAATCGCAGGCAAAGGTTACAAAAAAGCTTTATCTGACGATGTTCATTTGAGAAATGGTTTGAACGTAATTGACGGCAAAGTTACTTACAAAGCCGTTGCCGATGCTTTGGGCCATAAATTCGTTGAAGCTGAATCTGCTATATAATAAATAAAATTCGACTTACAGCTGGACGGAGTTTGTAACTCTGTCCACATGTTCATATCTTTGAACTGAAATTTTGGATTTTATGGCGCTGTCGCAAATCAAGTTTTTCTAAGAAATTTTTGTGATTCTAAATTTTTTGAAAGGTAAGCGTACCTAGATGTACGTGCGTTTCAAAAAATTTAGAATTGCAAAAAAGTTCGACGAAAAAGTTGATTTGCGACAGCGCCTTTATAATCCAACCCTAACAGTACAATCCGATGTCCCTTCTATCCACTTCCGATCTCATCAAAAAATATGGTTTAGACGCCAAAAAATCTTTAGGTCAAAATTTTATTTTAGACAAAAACGTCACCGATAAAATCGTTCGCGCTGCCGGAGATTTAAATGATTTTGAAGTGCTAGAAGTTGGTCCCGGACCCGGTAGTTTAAGTCGTTCAATTTTAGATGCCGGCGCAAAAAAACTAGTCGCCGTTGAAAAAGATCAAAGATGTTTGGAAGCCTTAAACGAATTAAAAAATTTTTACGGCGAACATTTTCAAATTATCGAAGGCGACGCTTTAGAAATTGATGAAACTAAAATTTTAAATAGCGAAAAAAAATTCAAAATCATCGCCAACTTGCCCTATAACATCGGCACAGTTTTGATTTTTAAATGGCTTAAAATCGCCCCCAAAATTGCTTCAATGCATTTGATGTTACAAAAAGAAGTAGTTGAGAGAATAACAGCTAAACCAAATGACAATCACTACGGCCGTCTTGCCGTAATGGTGAATTTTTTATGTCATACTAAATTAATTTTCACCGTAAGTCGCACCGTTTTTACGCCGCCACCAAAAGTTACATCAGCAATTGTCGAAATTATTCCAAGAGAAAAGCCTTTAGCTGATGTTGATTTTAAACAGCTAGAACGCGTTGTCGCCGCTGCATTTAATCAACGCCGTAAGATGATAAAATCAGGATTAAAAAGCGTTTTTGAAAATCCAGAAGCGGTTTTAAGTGAAGTCGGAATCAGGTCAGATTTACGACCAGAAAATTTAACGATTGAAGAATTTTGCAAACTGGCTGCGCGTTTATCTAACAAACAAACTATCAAGAAATAGTTTGCTTGGTTATTAGTTCGAATTCAATCACAAAACATAAAAAAACTCCGCCACTTTTTCCAAGTGACGGAGTTTTTTATTATAGAAATTTAAGACCGCTCTTAAATTTCGGATTTCCATTCTCCTTAAAAATGCGAAAGCATTTTTACTATCTCGAATAAAACTCAGTAATCAAATGTGGCTGCATTTCAACGGCGTAAGGAACTTCCGCAAATGCTGGTTTAGTAGTCAATTTAACTGTGAAGTTATCTTTATCTAAAGTCATGTAAGAAGGAATATCGCGCTCCATTTTTTGAAGCGCTTCCATTACAACTGTAAGTTTGCGTGATTTTTCACGAACTTGAACGATATCACCAACTTTCACTTTGAATGAAGGAATGTTAACGGTTTTTCCGTTTACAGTAACATGTTTATGGTTCACGAATTGTCTTGCTGCAAACACTGTTGCAACAAAGTTAGCGCGGTAAACCACAGTGTCTAATCTGCTTTCAAGAAGGGCTACGAAGTTTTCACTTACATCACCTTTTGATTTAGAAGCTAATGTGAAACTGTTGAAAAATTGTCTTTCAGAAATGTTGCCGTAGTAGAATTTCATTCTTTGCTTAGCGCGAAGCTGAGTACCGTAGTCACTAACTCTTCCTCTTGCAGAAGCGCCGTGTTGACCCGGTTTGTAATTACGTTTATTATATGGATCTTTTGCTTGACCCCAAAGGCTCGCGCCTAATTTTCTGCTAATTTTTTTCTTAGCATTAAGTCTTTTAGACATTTCTATGATTGATTTTAATTGCTATTCCCATTGGTTTTTCAGGATTGGTCTTATCGACTATTTGCATCTGAAAAATTTTCTAAAAAAATAACTTTTTTAGAAAGGGTGACTTACACGTTTGAAAGTGAAGGGACGGGCATTGTTGTGATGGAAAATTTTTTGTCAATTAGGAATTTATGATATTTATCGGCACCGCATAATGCCCTAAAATTTTTATGTAAGGCTTAGCTTTTGATTTAGAAAAATTCTTTATAACCAAATCGTTTTCTAAGTAAAATCCATCAAGCTCAATTAAGTGAAACATAATTCCTTCAACTTGCGCCAGTTTTACTGATTTCAAAATTCTTCCAACCAAACTCAACTCTTTTAACACCGATAAAATCTGCGTTTTAGAAATTTCTTTTGCCACTTCCAAATAAACCAAACTGCGATCATCGCTTGATTTTTCAGGCTCTTTCGCTGCAACTGCAACTAATTCAATTTTGTCCAAATCTTTTTTCTGCTCTGTAATTTCATAAAAAGGAATTTTAGCAAAAACCTTTAAACCCGAGCGGTTATTGGCTAAAGAAATCCACCAATTTTCTTTGGTATCTTCTTTTTTTTCTTCACCAACTTCATGAGGTAAAGCAAAAATTCCAATCTGCGCCTCACCTTTTTCAATTTCTGCAACTACGTTTGTCGCGCTATCAAAATTATGCAACGGCACTAATTCATTGTAATATTCTTTTACCAAATAATCATAATCAGGAATATTTTTTGGATTATGAATTGCAATTGCAAGCGGCTGTTCATGCATGTTGGCAGTGGTTATAATTTTTCGCCAAATGCTGATAATTGTTGTTTTTGGTAAAATATTACCTGACTTTTTCACCAGATCTTTAATCATGTCTGCTTCACGATTGGAGCGGATGAAAAATTTTTCCTGATTATTTTTTTTCAACTCGCCAACGCGCGTAATTACATTCATTCTCTGCATTAAAAGAGAAATTATTTGATTATCGATTTGGTCGATTTCTTCGCGCAGAACCAATAATGGTGCTTCTGGAGTTTTATTTGATTGATTTTCCATTGAAGTAAAATTTAAGTAAAGGACTTGCCTAAGAAACTGTCCTAAGTCTTTTTTAAAATTATAAAATTCGATTTAAGAATAATGAAAGTTAAGTCAAGTTTTGGACCCGGATATAAAGAATTTGAGATTGGTGAAATTGTTTTTTTAGCCAAAGAAAAACCACTCAAACTTGCCAGCGGTTCTGAAATTAAAAATTTCCCTTTAGCCTTTCAAACCTACGGCAAACTCAATGCAGATTGTTCAAATGCAATTCTAATTTGCCATGCGCTAACTGGCGACCAATATGCTGCATCACTAAATCCCGTCACCGGAAAAAACGGCTGGTGGGATTTTATGATTGGCGAAGAAAAGCCAATTGACACCAATAAATTTTTTGTAATTTCATCAAATATTATCGGCAGTTGCATGGGATCTTTTGGGCCTAAAGAAATTGATCCAAAAACCGGCGAGCCTTACGGATTAAACTTTCCTATCGTCACCATCAACGACATGGTGCAAGCGCAAAATCTTTTAATTGAACATTTAGGAATTTCCAAACTTCACGCCGTAATCGGCGGCTCAACCGGCGGAATGCAAGCTTTGGCTTGGGCAGTTTTATTTCCGCAAAAAGTGAATTTAGTAATTCCAATGGCAACTTCTTATCGCCACAGTCCACAAAATATTGCCTTTCATGAAGTTGGAAGACAAGCGATTATGGCTGATCCAAATTGGTGCGAAGGCAAATATTTTTTAGAAAAAAAATATCCGTCAAGTGGTTTAGCAGTTGCACGCATGACGGCGCATATTACCTATCTTTCTGAAAGCGCTTTGCAGAAAAAATTCGGGCGCAATTTACAAAATAAAGAAAATTTATCTTTCACCTTTGCTCAAGATTTTAAAGTTGAAAGCTACTTACACCATCAAGGTCAAAGCTTTGTTGAACGCTTTGATGCTAATTCATATCTTTACGTTACAAAAGCTGTCGATTATTTTGATTTGGAAAATGATTTTGGCGGAAAATTAGGCTCAGCTTTTCTTGATTTCGCCAAAAATAAAAATGGAAAATTCTGTTTGATTTCTTTTTCCGACGATTGGCTTTTTCCGCCATCGGAAGCAAAAAAATTAACTCAAGCTTTAATTTCATGCGGCGTAAATGTAAGCTCAATCACCATAAATAGCAGCGCCGGACATGATTCATTTTTACTTGAAAGCGACACTTTAAAAAACACCATTCGCGGATTTATAGTAATTTAAATTCAAACTATCGTTTGAATTTAGTTTTAATTGAATTGCTGCGCGCGTTATAAATCCGCGCATCCGCAATGGATTTATTTGTTTTATTTCTTTCACAAAAAAACCATGAAAAACACTGCAATTGGTCAAAATATTATTAAGCACCAAATTCGTTATGATTTAGAAATCATTGCCAAACTTATCAAACCGAACTCGCGCGTTTTAGATATTGGATGCGGCGATGGCGAACTTTTAGATTTTCTTAAAAAAACCAAAAATGCCGATGCGCGCGGTTTGGAACTTGCTCAATCACAAGTAAGCCAAGCTTTGATGCGCGGACTTTCGGTGATTCAAGGTGATGCTGAAAAAGATTTAACTTTTTATCCTGATCGCAATTTTGATTTCGCAATTTTAAGTCAAACAATTCAGGCAACTCAAAAACCAAAGGAAATTCTCGAAGAAATGCTACGAGTTGCTGAATATGCAATTGTTTCTCTGCCAAATTTTGCTCATTATAAAAACCGTTTACACCTTTTGTTTAAAGGCTCAATGCCAGTTAATAAAAATATTCCTTTTGAATGGTTTGAAACGCCCAACATTCATTTTTGTTCAATCAAAGATTTTGAAAAATTATGCGGCGATCTAGGATTTTCGATTAAGAAAAAAATCTTTTTAACTGCAAAACATCGACTTCTAGGATTCTTAGGTCATGATTTGATAGCTAACTTTTTTGCTGAATTTGGAATTTTCTTAATCACTAAAAATGAACCAGCTTTAACCGGTCAGGAAGAATTTATTTTTTCTAAAAAAACCTCCGTCGATTTTAAAGTCGCATCTACAGCGGCTGCATATCAACAAAATAATTAAAGAATGAAAAAATTATGCCTAGCGCTTTTAATTCTAAGTATTTTTTCTGCCTGCTCCACAAATAACAAGGGCAAAGCCTTAAAAAAACATGCTACAAATAAAAGCAAATCTTACCAGATTCGTACCGCAGCTACTAAAAATTCTAAACAAACCCGTTATGTATTATCACAAAAAACTGCCGATGAAGATGATGATTCAATAGAAACCGCAGAAATGTTAGATGAAAATGGTGAATATGACGGCCATTTTAAAATTGGAAATCCTTACAAGGTTTTTGGCGTTTCTTACGTTCCGCAAGATTATGAAGATTATCAAGAAACCGGAACTGCTTCTTGGTATGGTGATGATTTTCATGGCAAAAAAACTGCTAATGGTGAAGTTTATAATATGGGAAGCATGACGGCGGCGCATCCAACTCTGCCATTGCCTTCTCTGGTTCGAGTTACTAATTTACGCAACGGCAAAAATGTTATTGTTCGCGTTAATGATCGCGGGCCTTTTGCTAAAAATCGCGTGATTGATGTTTCACAAAAAGCGGCAGTCGCACTTGGATTTAAAGGTCAAGGTACAACGGAAGTCAAAATTGAATTACTTCGCAATGACACGGATGCGTTATTAGAAAAATTAAAAATTAGTAAATAATGACTTACAAAAATAAAAATCTCGATTTCAAAAAATTACGCCCCGAAACTCAAATGGTGCGCGGCGGAACAATACGCTCTAACTTCGGAGAAACTTCGGAAGCAATTTTTTTAAATTCCGGTTTCGCTTACAATTCCGCCGAAACTGCCGAAAGCCGCTTTAATGGCGAAGCTCCGGGTTATGTTTATTCGCGCTATTTAAATCCCAGCTTAAAAATGCTGGAAGATAAATTGGCTTTACTTGAAGGCGCTGAAGCCGCTTGTGTTATGGCCAGTGGCATGGCGGCGGTTTTTGCTTCGATTATGTGTCAGATAAAAACTGGCGATCATTTTATTGCATCGAAAGTTTTATTTGGCTCATGTTTTCACATCGCCACTAAAATTTTACCAAATTACGGAATTGAAGTTACATTAGTTGAAGGCACGGATCACAAGGCTTGGGAGCAAGCGTTTAAGAAAAATACTAAAGTTGTTTTTATTGAAACTCCCGCCAATCCTAATCTTGAAATTATTGATATTAAATTTGTTGCTGATTTGTGTAAAAAAAATTCCGCTTGCCTGATTGTAGATAATATTTTCGCTTCTCCTTACAGCCAAAAATCAATGGAACTTGGTGCTGATATTGTGGTTTATTCAACCACTAAACATATGGATGGACAAGGTCGCACCTTAGGCGGTTGCGTTTTAGGAAAAGAGCAATTTATTAAAGAAATTTTATTACCATTTCATCGTCACACTGGTCCGGCGATGAGCCCTTTCAATGCTTGGGTGGTTTTAAAATCATTGGAAACTTTTCAATTGCGCATGGAAAGACATTGCGAAAACGCCCGTAAAATCGCGGAGTTTTTAGAAAATCATCCAAAAATTAAACGCGTTTTATATCCAACTTTAAAATCGCACCCGCAATTTGAAGTGGCTAAAAAACAAATGTTTAATGGCGGCGCGATGTTGGCTTTTGAAGTTAAAGATGGGAAAAAAGATGCTTTCGCTTTTATGAATCGTCTGCAAATTATTGACATTTCAAATAATTTGGGCGATTCCAAATCACTAATTACACATCCCGCGACAACAACACATTCAAATATGTCGCGCGATGAACAAGAAAAAATCGGAATCACCGAATCAATGTGCCGCCTTTCTGTAGGATTGGAACATGTTGATGATTTGATTGCTGATTTAAACCAAGCCTTAACCAATTAATTTTTTAAAAAAACATATGCCAAGTTTTGACGTTGTTTCAAAAATCGATATGCAAGAAATGGATAACGCCGTTAATTCGGTGCTGCGCGAACTTACCAACCGCTATGATTTCAAAGGCGTAAAATTTTCAGTCGAGTTAAAAGGTAAAGAAAATATAATTAATCTTGCTGCTGAAGATGAATTTAGATTAGGTCAAATTCGTGATTCGCTAAAAGTGTTTTGCGTGAAGCGTAGCATCGATCCAAGAGCTTTAGATTTTCAAAAAGAAGAAAAGGCAGGTGGAAATTCTTTTCGACAAGAAGTGAAATTAAAAAATGGCATTGAACAAGAAATTGCCAAAAAAATTGTCAAACAAATTAAAGACGCAAAATTGAAAATTCAGGCTTCGATTAAAGGCGAAGAAGTGAGAATTGACGGCAAAAAACGTGATGATTTACAAGAAGCTATAGCTTTTTTGCGCGCCAGTACTTATGAAGTTCCTTTACAATTTATTAATTTTCGCGATTAGGAATTTATGATCAAATCGATAATAAATGGATTAGGATCGGTTTTAGACAAAGTAGCTAAAATTGCTTCCGAAATTAATAAAAGCACAGCTTTTAAACTTTTTAAAGGCTTTTGCTCAGCAACTGTCGGCATTCCCCTTGCTCTTGTTGGAACTGTTGTAGTAGGCACGGCCTACCTTGGTATGCAAGTTGCCGGTCTTTTGGATGCAAAAATTATTAAAGGTGTTTTTGGATCTTCAATTTGGGAAGATACTGCTTGGGCTTCAAGCCTTGAAAGTACTGAAAAATTTATGAGATCAATGTGGGAAGATTTTGGCGTTTATTCTCATTTAAAAGTTGCGAAATTTATTGGTGATGAGTGGGCGAAGCGTCAAAGTGAAGGTGGATATGGTAATGCAGGAGATGATCTTGAAAACCTAGAAAATTATACAGCTTTTAACCCTTTACTCCAAGAAGAAAAAACAGGAAATAAAATTGCAGCACTAGATGATAAAGCTTTATCTTCAGATGATATACCTAGCACAAGTCCATTAAATCCATCATTAGCAACAACATATAGTAGAAGAAATGCGATGCCCACCTATGGATCGCAAAGAACACGGCACTAACCACCGCCAATAAAATGCACAATTTCAATCCGACTTCCTTCATCCAACATCACTTCTAAAAACTGGTCGGGATTTACAATTTCCAAATCTTTTTCCACCGCAATTTTCTTAACATCAAGTTCCAGATCAGCAATTAGTTGCGCTACACTGATTTTTTGTTCAAGAAATTTTTCCTCGCCATTGAGCAGAATTTTTATTTTTGACATAATTTAATTTTAGATTTTAGATTTAAGATTTTAGACTATTTAATCTTTAAAAATAATCATTCCTTAGTAATTCCATTGAAACTTTATTCCCGCTACATTCGCAATAAAACTTTAACTGGCTTTGTCGGCTTTATTTCCATTTTCATTTTTTTGATCTGGTTTAGCCGCGCCATTAGTTTTGTAAAATATGTTACTGAAAATGGCATTAGTTTAAGCCGTTTTTTTTACCTGTTTGTTTTAATTTTGCCTTGGCTTTTGCTGTTTATTGTTCCGATTTCAATGTTTGCCGCAATTTTAGTTACCTACAACCGCTTGATTTCAAGCAATGAAATTACCATTTTAAAAAATTCCGGACTCACCAAATTAGCAATTTGTCGCCCTGTTATAAGTATCACAATTTTATCTTCAATTTTATGTTTCTTGGTTTCTTTTTATTTAATGCCTTACGCCAATAAAGAACTACGGCTTTCGCGCCTTGATCTCAAAAATAATTACGCCAATTTAGCCTTCAATCCACAAACTTTTGAAACTTTAAACAAACTTACAATTTACTCTCAAAAACGCGATATTGACGATAATCTTTTTGGCATTTTACTTCATGATGAAAGATCGGATAAATATTCAATCACCATAACTTCCAAAAAAGGAAATATCGTCATGAAAGACAATTCTGCCTTGCTTTACATGGAAAACGGAACGATCCAAAAATTAAATTACATTGATAACACATCTGAAATTTTGAATTTTGACAATTACGTTTTCAACCTCACCGAAACTCAGAAAGGTGATAATAAAATACGTTGGAAATCAAAAGAGCGCTATTTGCACGAGTTATTAAATCCTAACGATGATTCAGAAGAAGAGGATTTAAAAAAATATCGCAATGAACTTCATCAAAGATTCACTTATCCTCTTTTGCCCATCATTTTTGCAGCTCTAGCCTTAGCTGCAATTTTACGCGGTGATTTTAACCGTAAAGGAAATCTGACAAATATCATAATGGCTGTTTCGCTGGCAGTAGTTTTTTTCACCCTCACTATGATATGTTATTCACTGGTGGAAACTTCGGCAAAATTAACGCCAATTTTATATCTCAATTTTGCTGTATTTTTTATCATCGGAGTAGCAATGCTAACATCGGATCGCCGCAAATCATGAAGCCAAAACTGATAAATATTTACATTGCCAAAAGTTTTCTAAGCAAGTTTCTGCAAATTACGCTAGGCTTTTCGCTGCTGATTTTCTTTATAAACATGCTTGATACTTTAGAAAAAGTCCGTGGCAGTGAAGCGCCGATTTACACTGGAATATTGATGGCTTTTTTCTTAATTCCTGATTTTCTAAATGATGTAATTCCTTCATTAGTTCTGATTTCCGCAATCATAACTTTTTTTCTGCTTTCTTCAAAAAGTGAAATCACCATTATTCGAATGAGTGGTTTTTCCTTATGGCAAATATTACAGCCTGTCGCCACTACTGCAGCAATTCTGGGAGTTTTTTGGGTTACAATTTTCGGACCAATTTCAATTCAAATGGCTAAAAAATTTAATGCCCTTGAAAATAAATATGTCGAAAATGAAAGTCGCGAAGTTGTAGCGCCAGAAAATGGAATATGGCTCAAACAAGGCAATGAAAATGACCCTGATGAAGAAATTATAATTCAGGCTAAAAAAGTTTATCAAGAAACTCTAGAACTTGATGATGTAACAGTTTGGTATTTCAATAAAAATGGCGAATTTTATAAAAAAGTTGATGCCAAAGAAATGTTAATGGAAGAAAATTTTTGGCTCCTCAAAGAGGCAACTTTAAACGACAATAATAATTTAAATAAAAAACTCGATAATTACAAAATTCCAACTGGATTAAGTGCCGATTTTGTAATGCAAAAAATCGTTAATAATTTTCAAAATGTAAAATTATTTTCAATTTTTGAATTACCTCATTTAATCAGCGAATTACAATCTTCCGGCCTTTCTTCAACCAAGTTTAAAGTTTATTACCAATCACTTTTGAGCAAGCCGCTTTTATTTTTGGCGATGACCTTAATTGCCTGCTATTTCGGCCTCAATCATATTCGCAGTCAAAATGCGATTTTGATGATTTTTTCTGGAATCGTTTTGGGATTAATTTTTTATATAACTTCCAGCATTTTAAATGCTTTGGGCTCTTCTGGATTAATCCCAATATTCGCCTCAACTTGGATAATCGCCATCATCTGCATTTCAATTGGCACACTCTTACTTTATCGCAAAGAGAATTTATAAAACTTTCTTGTAATTTGGATTCTACAAAAATAGCTTTCGAACACTGATAACCAGATCCCATAATTTTTAAAAACAAAATATGAAAAACAAAATTCTCATCGCCTTAGTTGTAGTTTTATCTTTTTCGACTTCTTGTGCTAAAAAAAACTCAGTTTCCGCTAATCCTAAAAGCGAATTAGCCAACCTTCCTAACTGGGTTATTGATCCTTCAGTTAAAGATGGTGTTGGCGCAGTTGGTATTGCAAGCCCTTCCAAAGGTGGAATCAAATTTCAACTTCCGAAAGCTGAACTTGATGCCAAAGCCAATATCGCAGCTATAATTCAATCTGAAGTCACCCGCGTTAGTAAAAATTCTATGAGATCAGCAAAAGTTAATGATGACGATGATGTTGAAGAATTTTTTTCTCAAGCAACTAAAGAAGTAGTAAAAAATTTACCACTTTCTGGCGTAAAAAGACTTAATATTTTTCAATCTGAAGATGGTACTTTGTATGTACAAATGGTGCTTTTAAAAGAAGATTATTCTAAATTTTTGGAAAATAGCGAAAAAACGTTTGCAGCCCGCGCAGCTAAATCAGGATTGAGCCGCGAGAATATAAATAAAACCCAAGCTGCAACAAAAGAACTGTTTGATGAATTGGAAAAAGAGAGAGCAGAAAAAGACAAAGTTAATTAGAGAATTTCAACTCATCGAGCGAGGCACTTTATGCTTTGTTCGATGAGCTACAATAAATTACATTGTGGCGCTGTCGCAAATCAACAAAACTAAATCCCATGATGATCAAAAAAATCATTTTTACTTTAATTTTTTTCACCCTCACCTCTTGCCAATCTTATGTCCAAGATCAAGATAAAAAAACCAAAAAAGCTGCCAGCGCTTCCGAGAGAATCAATGCCAGCGATAATAACAGCAAATCAACCCGCGACGAATTAGATGAATAAATTATTTCTCTCTTTAACAACTTTGATAATTTTCTTTATCGCATCTTGCGCAATCAATAAAGATAATTACCCAAGCTGGTATATTTCTCCCAAAGAAAATAACGTCGATTATCTTTATGGAGTTGCCGAAGGTTACAATCTTGAAGAATCAACCAAATACGCTTTAGCCGACGCAGCTTCGCGTTTAATGGTTACAATCTCTTCACAATCTGATTTATTGCGCGAAGAAAACCAAACCAACACCAATGAAGAGATGCGCCAACAAGTACGTCAGAATGTTAAGGAAATAAATTTCACCGGTTTTAAAGTTACCAGAAGTCAAAAAATTGGACAAAAATTCTTCACCGAAATTCAAATCGAACGCACAAGCTTCGTCCTTGAGCAAGAAGATCGCATCGGATTTTTAGAAAGACAAATCAGCGATTTAGACAAAAATTCCAAAGGTAAAAATTCTATTCAAAGAAGAAATGCCCTTTTACAAATCAACGCTTTAAGCAAAGAAATTGAGTTAAAAAGCCGCATCCTTTCAGGTGCTGGAAAAAATATTGATTTAACAAAAAAATTAAACCGCGCTGCTGATTTTCAAAACCAGCTCGAAAAATTATCGGATAATATCGAATTTTATTTCGAAATAAATTCGCCAAAAGAAATTACTAAAATAATTCGCACTGCTTTAAATAAAGAAAAAATAAAAATCTCACCAAGCCTTAAAAATTCTAATCCCAATCAAGTTATAATAAAAATTACTTCTGCAACCAGAAGCAGCGAAATCTATTCAGCCTTTATGACCAAACTGGAAATTGATTTTGAAAATATCGCTGGTGAAAATGTGGTTGCAAGCAACAGTGTTGAGGTTACGGGAAACTCAGCAATTAGTGAACATGAATCTTATTTAGCTTCTTTAACATCACTTGAAGAAAAAATTGCTAAAGATGGTATTTTAAAGATCGTTGGAATTTCAAACTAAAATATGAAACTCAAATATTTGCTTCTGCTTTTATTACTCTCATCTTGCGTCATAATTGGCTCCTGCGCACCAACAATTAAGAATTTTGATAAATACGAAAAACAGTTTTTAACCAAATCAAGTTTAATGCCTTCAAAAGAAAATATTGAGGGAAAGCCACCAAAAATTGTAGTTTTTGCTTTGGATGAAAATTCTAATCAGGTTGCAACTCAAGCTGGGCTTGGAAATGCAATCGCTAATAATGTTGAAAATATTGTCGCTCAAAATCGCCTTGGCGAATTAGTTGATCGTAATGCTTCCGAAAAATTAAAAAAAGAAATTGCTTTATCGGAAATGAATAAAACTGGTTCTTATAAAGGTCCGAAAGTGGCGGATTTTGCAATTTCTGGCACAATTTCTAACTCCGGATTTACCAGCAAATATTCCGCCGGAAGCGTGTTTTACAGCCCACGAACAGGGCTTATCACAATTCCGCCCAGCTATAATTATTCATCCGACGTTTCGGGAAATTTAAAAATTTACGAACTTCCTTCTCTTACCGTTGTTGATGCTATTGAATTTTCGGGCAGAAAATCAAGAACTGAAAGCGTAAAACAAGATGGCGGAATGGCGATTGGCGCAATTCAGATTGGTGGCAATAAAGTTACGGGAAGCAATCGCGATGATAATTTGGTGCGCCGCGCCGGAGAAGATGCAATTGATAATATAAAAATTGCAATCAAAAACTTTTTTGCCAAAAAAGGTTATATTTTAGAAAAACGGGCTTTTGACGGTAAAACAATTTTTAAAATTTCAATCGGCTCACTCGATGGCATCAAGCATGGCGATAAATTTGAAGTAACCAGCCAGTATGAAGTTGAAAATGCCATTACTAATGAAAGCGAAGTTGAAACTAGAGTTATCGGGAGTGGAACAGTTGCCGATAAAATTGAACCTAAAGTTTCTTGGGTAGTAATTGATGATGAAAAGCAAATTGAAAAAATTAGGCTCGGTGACTCGGTGAAAATAAAATATAAAAAAGGCTCTTTTGATAATGTCTGGAAAATGACAAAGTCGATAGCGGAGCAGTGAAAAATTAAATAGAAATTTAAAAGCAAAGCAAAATTAAATGAATTTCATCTCCAATATAAAAGAAATCGCCTCTCAATACGACTATTTCATCTTCGACGTTTGGGGTGTAATTCACGATGGCAGCAACGCTTATCCAGGCGCAGTAGAAGCAATTGCTTATCTTCGCCAGCAAAATAAAAAAATCTGCTTTTTATCAAACGCGCCGCGCCGCGCCGACAAAGTTGGTGGCGTATTAAACAAATTTGGTGTAACTCCTGATCTTTACGATTTTATCTTATCTTCCGGCGAAGCAACTTTTCTTGATCTAAAGAAAAATCAAGAAAACAGCTTTAAAAATTTCGGCCCTAATTATTTTTATATTGGCCCACAAAAAGATGTCGATCTGCTTGATAGTCTTAATTATAAAAGAGTTGAAGATGCTGCTAAAGCTGATTTTGCTCTTACAACCGGCTTCGATCACGAAGCTTCAACATTAGCTGAGAAACTTCCACAAGCCATTGCTGCCAAAGAAAATAATTTAAAAATGATCTGCGTAAATCCAGATCTGATCGTGGTAAAACAAGACGGTATTGAAATGATTTGCGCTGGCACTTTGGCCCGCCAATATGAAAAACTTGGTGGCGAAGTAATTTATTATGGCAAACCTTTTCAATCAGTTTACAAAATGGTTTGCGAATTTTTTAATAACCCTGAAAATAAAAAAATTCTTGCTATCGGAGATGGAATGGAGACAGATGTTAAAGGTGCTGCAGATTTCGGAATCGACAGCCTTTTAATTACCGGAGGAATACTTTCAAAAGAACTATCCGTAAGCTACAACCAAAATGTCGATAAAAACAAACTCGAAACAGTTTGCGCTAGATACAACCTTTTTCCTAAATTTGTAATTTCCAATTTAAAATTATGAGACGCTATTCCAGAAAGAAAAATTCTACTAAAATTTTTATCGTTGCGACAACAATTGCAGCCTTAGTTTTCGGCGCTTCAGCATATTTCTTCAAGAGAGGAAATGATGTAGTTGTTGCACAAATTAACGATCAGAAAGTTTATAAATCTGAGATTGAAAGAAAATTACGCATCGTTTTTGATGTTCAAAATCTTGAACAAAATCAAGAAACTAAAATTCCTGAAGTTGAAAATTTACCAAAAGAGGTAATCGAAATTTTAGTAAAAGAAGTTTATCTGGACAAAGAATTAGCCAGAGAAGCTAAAAAATCTAAAGTCGCCGACAGCAAAGAAGTTAAAGATAAAATTGCTGATGCAAGAGATAAGATTCTTCGCCAGTCCTATATCGATTCAATGGTTAAGCAAGAAATCACTGACCAAAAAATTAGCGATAAATATGCTGAATTAAGCAATGAATTAAACGGCAAAAAAGAATATTCAATTTCACACATCGTCACCAAAACTAAAGATGATGCCGAAAAAGTTTTGAAAGAAATGCAAGGTAAAAAACCAGCAAAATTTTCTGACTTAGCTAAAAAATATTCAATCGATCAAGAAAGCGCTGAAAAAAGCGGCGATCTTGGTTACATCCTTGAAGATAATATGATCAAGGAGATTGGAGATACGGTTGGAAGTTTAAAAAAAGACGAGGTTTCCAATCCAATTCAAACCAAATTCGGCTGGCACATCATAAAAATTTCTGATGTTCGCGATGCCAAAGCATTACCTTTTGAATCAGTAAAAGACAATATTCGCGAGCAATTAGCGCAAGATAAATTGAATGAAATCAATTCCAGAATTACTAAAAATTCTAAAGTAAAAATTCTGATTAAATTGAAAGAAACTGAAATTCCAAAACCTGAAATTGAGAAAAAAGCTGAAGAAAAAAAACCGGAAGAAACTAAAACTGATTCGATTGATCTTGAAAAATCCGGCGCCATTTCTGACGCTGATAAAGACAAGAATGTAAAAAAAGCTGATGCAGTTGCAGAAGAAAAAGTTGAAGTAATACCGTCAAATGAAAAACAAAAAACCAATCGATAGAAATCAACGCAACCATATTCCACAAGGATCAAACCTTGGTGGAATATGGCTTTGCGGTAAGCATCCTATTTTCACTATTCTCCTAAAAAAACGTCGTAAAGTTTTTGAAATCCTAGTTACAATTAACTCAATATCAGAACTAGAAACTTTTTTACAAAAAAATTCCCTCCTTCATTTGAAGCCATTGGTTAAAATGGCGGATAATAATAAAATCGAATCATTAGTTGGCAGAAATCAGGTGCATCAAGGTTTTGCAGCCAATTGTTCCGCACTTCCAACCCGCACTCAGAATGATCTTTTAACCGAACTTTACGCAATTAAAGAAGGTGAAAAACTTCCGACACTTCTTTTACTCGATCAAATTTCTGATCCGCATAATGTTGGCGCAATTATTAGAAGCGCGATTGGTTTTGGTGTGACCAAAATAATTTTCCTTGAACATAATTCTCCAAAAGAAAATGCTACAATTGTTAAAGCATCGGCCGGAACCATTGAATCTGCTGATTTAATCGTGGTTACCAATTTTAGTAATTTGATGGAAAAACTCAAAAAAATCGGCTATTGGTGCATTGGTTTGGCGGGTGAAGGAAAAGCTTCGATTCAGTCTTTAAAAGAATATAAAAATATAGCACTAATCGTTGGTTCAGAAGGAGATGGAATTCGCGATCTGGTTAAAAAAAATTGTGATGTGCTTGCTAAAATTGATATTGGTAAAGACGTTGAGAGCCTTAATGCATCAGTTGCCGCAGCTATTACGCTTTACGAATTGGCGCGGAAATAACAAAGTTAGATCAAAATGAAATATAAAAAAATCGCCGTGATCGCTGCTAATAAAAATGCCCACGCCAATGAGCGCAAAAACGCATTAATAGAAAAATACAGCTTTACCGACATTACAAACAACCACAAACAAATCGAAAATATTGACCTCGTAATCGCCATTGGCGGAGATGGATTAATGTTGCATCTCCTGCATGAATATGAAGCAAAACGCGTTCCGGTTTATGGAATCAACTGCGGAACCGTTGGCTTTTTGATGAATAATTTTTCTGAAGAAGATTTTTTAGAAGTTTTAAGCCGCGCTAAAGAATCAACTCTTTACCCACTTCGCGCCAATATTATCGACAATAAAAACATCCACCACAGCCATATCGCAATCAATGAAATCGCGCTTTTACGTCAATCAAGCCAAGCCGCAAAAATCAAGATCGAAATTAACGAACAATTGCGTTTAGAAACTCTTGCAGCTGATGGAATTTTAGTTGCGACAGCCGCTGGAAGCACAGCCTACAACCTTTCCGCCGGTGGTCCAATAATTCCTTTTGGTTCAGAAATTTTAGCATTAACACCAATTAGCCCTTTTAGACCCAGAAAATGGCGCGGCGCTTTACTTCCAGCTAATAGCAAAATTAGGTTGCAGGTTTTGGATGATGAATTGCGTCCGGTTAGTGCTACCGCAGATTCTAGCGAAGTTAGAAATGTGAAAGAGGTAATAATTTTTGAAGATCGTTCAATCGCATTTAAAATTCTTTTCGATCCAAATCATTCATTGGAAGAAAGAATTATTAGAGAACAATTTGTGAATTGAAGATCAGATATTGTTGTTTGGTTTATACCAAAATTCAAAAGATTTGTGGTTGACCAAAACAAAAAACCAATCTTTTTTACAATTTCTAAAACGAGCATTTGACTTTTTTCCAAGCCTTCCTAATGTGCCGCGCCTCTTGTAAAAGTTCTCCCGCAAAATTTTGAAATGGGTCTGTAGCTCAGTTGGTTAGAGTGCGCGCCTGATAAGTGCGAGGTCGGAGGTTCAAGTCCTCCCAGACCCACCATTTCAAAATTAGTTTTTTTAAATTTCTCCTCAGATTTTCTCAATAATTTCCGAAAATAAACTGGCTGGCAGCGATCCGCCGGTGATTTTATTAGTCGCAGAATTATCGTCATTTCCGATCCAAACTCCAATCACATATTTATCATCGAAACCAACAAACCAAGCATCGCGATAATTTTGGCTGGTTCCAGTTTTTCCATAAATATTCCCAGCTTTATTAGCGCTTTTTCCGGTTCCACTAACCACAACTTCACGTAAAATCTTTTTGATATTTTGTTGCGATGCCGCCGAAATAACAGCTTCCAATCCTGAAGATGAACGCTCATATATAACATCATCATTCACATCACGAATTGTTAAAATTGCATAAGGCATCACTGGTTCACCATTATTGGCAATTGTAGCATAAGCGCCTGTCAATTCTAGCAAGCTTACTTCAGTTGTCCCAAGCGCAATCGTAGCGTCATTTTTATCAATCTTAGAAAGGATTCCGCATTTTCGTGCCATTGACGCAATCGCATCACCTCCGACTTTTTTACCCAGCTGCACTGCAACTGAATTAAGCGATTTGGCAAAAGCATTCTGTAATGTAACTTCACCAAAATAAGTATTATCGTAATTTTCCGGAAGCCAAGTTCCAAGAGCTACTTTCTTATCTTCATAAATTTCATCAGGCTGAATTCCTTTTTCAAAAGCCGCTAAATAAACAAAAGTTTTAAAGGAAGATCCTGCTTGTCTTTTGGCAGAAACAGCGCGATTAAACTGGCTTTGCTGATAATCAATTCCACCAGACATTCCAAGCACTGCGCCGCCTTTATCCATAACCACAATTGCAACTTGCGACTTACCTAATTTTTTAGCATTTTTTTCAATAAATTTATCAGAAATATTTTCCAGTTTTTCTTGAACATCTTCGTCAAGCGTGCTGGTGATTTTGATCATATTTTCTTTCGCAACTTTCTTTTCTAAAAACTCAGGAAACTGTTCATAAACGTAATCGGCGAAATAAAGATGCTGCGCGTGATCAATTTTATAATCAGTTTCTTGCGCCACTTGCGAAAGATTTTTTTCATCTAAAAATCCAGCATCAATCATGTTTTTTAAAACAATATTGGCGCGATCTTCTGCTAAATCATGATTATTTTTCGGCGAAAGTTTTGACGGCGCTTTCAACAAACCAGCCAATAAAGCTGATTGATTCAAAGTCAAACGCGAAACATCGCGACCAAAATAATGCTTCGCCGCATTGCCAATGCCATAACTTCCCGAACCAAAATAAGCGCGGTTTAGATAAAAAGTTAAAATTTGTTCTTTGGTAAAATTGCGCTCCAACTGAACAGCGAGAAGGATTTCTTGGATCTTTCTTTTAAAAATACGCTCTGGTTTTAAAAATAGCATTTTCGCCAATTGCTGCGTAATTGTGCTGCCGCCCTGCACTATTCGCCCTGCTTCATGATTAGCATAAGTCGCGCGCAAAATGCCGATAAAATCTACGCCATGATGATTGAAAAAACGGCGATCTTCGGTTGCCACAACGGCATTTATAAGGTCTTGCGGAATTTCATAATAATTAACTTCACTAGAATAAATTTCACCACGATTGGTAATGCGATTACCATTGGCATAGTTAATCTGCACAATCTGTTTGCCATTTTGAGCTTCTAAATCGGTGAGACTCGGAAGATCTTTAAAATAATAAAGCAGCGCCAGTGTTGTAAATACTGCAACCCATATTGAAAAAAAGAATCCGCATTTCAGAATGAATTTAAAGAATTTCATGTAATTGTACTTAATCAAATTCGACTTGCGTCGAATTTGGGTTTTGTTTTGAATTGCTACGCGGCGAGTGAATCGCAGCATCCGCAATAAATTTTATTTTTTTAAAAAAATCTATATCCTCAATGAATCTATCATCCAGTGATTATCAATTGTTTCGTAAGAAAGCCTACCATCTCGAACTTGCTTTCAGAATCTAAAATATCTTAAAAAAGTTAATGCAAAATTATATACCCAAACCAATTGAAAATACCGATCTTACTAAAAAAATAAAATCTATTGCGGATGCTGGGATTCACTCGCCGCGTAGCAATTCAAAACAAACCCAAATTCGACTAAAGTCGAATTTGATTAAGTATATAATCAAAAATCATCGACTAATTCCAGAAAAACAAGCGCGAGTTTCGATTAATGAACGCGGCTTACTTTTTGGTGATGGAATTTTTGAAACTTGCAAAATTTTTAACGGTAAAATTTACGACTTTAAAGCACACGAATCCAGAATTAAAGAGGGTTTAAAGCTTTTAAAATTTTCTGCTAAAATTTCTGATTTAGAAAGTGATGCCAAAAAATTGATTAAAAAAAATGAGCTTAAAAACGGCATTTTAAAAATCTCAATCAGCCGCGGAATTGGCAGCTTAGGCTATCTTCCAACTTACGAATCAGAAGCGCTAATTATAATTCAAACTTTGGAAGAAAGAAAATTACCTACAAAAATTACACTCGGAATTTCATCAATAAAAGTTCCGTCAAATTACTTCGCCAAATCAATGAATGCGCTGCCTTATTTGCTTACAAAAATTGAGGCGAAGGAAAATAATTTTTTTGATTGCGTAATGTTAAATGAAAAAAAATTCATCTCTGAAACTTCTTCAGCAAATATTTTTTGGGTAAAAAACGGTCGAATTTTTACTCCATCAAAATCATGCAAAATGTTGCGCGGAACCATTCGCAAAAAATTATTAAAAATTTCTCCGATTAAAATTTTTGAAAAATCTTCGCGCATCTCAACATTAAAAAATGCCGATGAAATTTTTCTGACTAATTCATCTTTTCTACTTTTATCAGTTGATGAATTTATGGGTCGCAAATTAGAAAATAATTTCGGAAAAAATTTACAAAAACTGCTTGTGGAGGATGTTAAAAAATCATGCCAAAGCTAGAGATTGAATGGCAGGAGCCGCTGGAATTTGCGCAAAGAATTTCTGCTAACTTTGATGAAAATTGGATTTTTCTTTACTCGGGATTGAGTGAAAAAATTAAAAAATCTATTTCGATAATTGCACTTTTTGAAAAAGAAAAAATTGTCGGAAATAATTTTTTAGAAGCAGAAAAAATTATTAAAAGCGCTAATAAAAAATGGTTCGGATACTTAAGCTACGAGCTTGGACAAGATTTCGAAAAATTACCAAAAACCAAAAAATCGATAATTGATTTGCCAAAAATTTATTTGATGAATTTTGCTTTAATTCTGAAATTTGATCACGATAAAAAAAAGTTAACGGCAATTTTTGATAATAAAAATAATTTAGAACAAGTTTTAAAGTGGTCGCCATCCTTAGAAAAAAGCAATGTCGCAATAAAAAACTGGTCGTCAAATTTTACTAATGAATCTTATATCAATGCAATTTTGGATATTAAAAACCAAATCGCCGCCGGAGATTTTTATCAAACCAATTTAACCAGAAAATTCTTTGGCGAATTTCAACAAAAACAAAATCATCAAAGCAATTTTCAACTCTTCACCAGACTTACAGAATTAAGCCCCGCCAATTATTCAGCATTTTTAAAAATCGATAAAAATTATATCATTTCTTCGAGTCCAGAATTATTTTTAAAAGTAAAAAATAATTCCATTTTATCGCGCCCAATCAAAGGAACTGCGCCGCGCGACAAAGATTTAAAACAGGATGAAAAAAATAAATTAAACCTAAAAAATAGTCTCAAAGAACGTGCTGAAAATTTAATGATTGTAGATTTGGTAAGAAATGATTTAGCCAGAGTCTGCAAAGCTGGAAGCGTTGTAGTAAAAAAACTTTTTGACGTAACATCTTACCAAAATATTCATCACATGTCTTCAGAAATTCATGGAAAAATTGCTCAAAATCTCTCTGCGTTTGATACAATAAAATCCTGTTTTCCAGCAGGATCAATGACTGGCGCGCCAAAAATAAAAGCGATGGAAATTGCAGCTAAAAAAGAAAAATTAAATCGCGGAGTTTATAGTGGATCGATTGGATTATTTTCAAAAAATGAAATAAATTCTTCAGTCGTAATCCGTACTTTAATTTTGCAAGAAAATAAATTTGAATTTCAGGTTGGCGGCGCAATAACTTTTGATTCTGATCCAAAAGCTGAACTTGAAGAAACTTTTAACAAAGCCAAGGGAATTGCCGAGCTATTACAAGTTGATGTGAAATCTTAAAAAATTGCTAAAAAAATTCTTATTCAAATTGGCAAAAAAAACGCTTTTTTTACAAAAAATAACTCTCCAAAAACTTCTTGCTAGACAATTAATTTTTGTAAAAATAAAACTCGCAAAAAACAATATGTAGTGTGGTTTATAACAAAAAACCACTAGATGTAGTTTAAAACAAAGTTCTTCAATAAATCTATAAATCACTTCAATTCATGTCTAAAAGATCAGCTACCAAAACAACAAAAACATCAGCCAAACCGATAAATCAAAAAAAAGAATTTACCGTAAAAACCGACATCAAAAATGATGATAAACTAAGCAATTTCGGCAAAGCAGTTTTAAAAGATCGTTATCTATTACCGAACGAATCTTACCAAGATTTATTCGCCCGCGTTGCCACTTATTATGCCGATGACCAAGCTCACGCGACTCGTCTTTATAATTACATTTCCAATCTTTGGTTCATGCCAGCAACACCAATTTTAAGCAATGGCGGCACTGATCGCGGCTTGCCAATTTCATGCTTCTTAAACGAATCAACCGATTCTTTGGAAGGCATTGTTACTTTGTGGAATGAAAATGTTTGGCTTGCCTCTAAAGGCGGCGGCATTGGCAGCTATTGGGGAAATTTGCGTTCAATTGGCGAAACTGTGCGTGGAAATGGCAAAACTTCTGGCATCGTTCCATTTATCAAAGTTATGGATTCACAAACTTTGGCAATTTCACAAGGCAGCTTGCGTCGTGGTTCGGCAGCAGTTTATTTGCCAATTCACCATCCAGAAATTGAAGAATTTATTGACCTTAGAAGACCAACTGGTGGCGACCCAAATCGTCGTTCATTAAACCTGCATCACGGTATTGCTGTAACTGATGAATTCATGCGCGCTGTTGAAAAAGATGGCGACTTCGAATTAAGAAGCCCGCATAGCGGCAAGGCTCTTGAAACAATCAAAGCCCGCACTTTATGGATTAAACTTTTAATGGCGCGCGTTGAAACTGGTGAGCCTTATATTTTATTCATTGATGCCGTGAACCGAGCTATTCCCGAACATCATAAAAAATTAAACTTGTTGGTTAAAACTTCGAATCTTTGTAGCGAAATTACACTTCCAACCGGAATTGATCATTTAGGAAATGACCGCACAGCAGTGTGTTGTCTGTCTTCATTGAATTTAGAGTTTTATGATGAATGGAAAGACAATCCAGAAATCATCGAAGATATTATGCGTTTTCTGGATAATGTTTTGGAAGATTTCATCCAAAAAGCTCCTGATACAATGTCGAAAGCTAAATATTCAGCAATGCGCGAACGCTCTGTTGGACTTGGTGTAATGGGATTTCACTCCTTTTTACAAAACAAAAATGTTCCATTAGAATCAGCGATGAGCAAAGTTTGGAACAAGAAAATTTTCCAATATATAAAACAAAGTGTTGATCGCGCTTCAAAAGTTTTGGCTAAAGAAAGAGGTGCTTGCCCAGATGCAGCGGAAGTTGGTGTGGAAGAAAGATTTTCCAACAAACTTGCAATCGCTCCAACTGCTTCAATTTCAATTATTGCTAATAATTCTTCACCAGGAATTGAACCTTTTGCTGCTAATTCTTTCACCCAAAAAACTCTTACCGGCTCTTTCAATGTCAGAAATAAAAATCTGGTGAAGTTGTTAGAATCAAAAGGTAAAAATACTGAAGATGTATGGTCTTCAATCACCATCAATGAAGGTTCGGTGCAACATTTAGATTTCTTGGACGAACACGAAAAATTAGTTTTCAAAACCGCGCAAGAAATTGACCAAAGATGGATGATTGATTTATCAGCTGAACGTCAGGATTACATTTGCCAAGCACAAAGTTTAAATGTCTTTGTCCCAGGCGATGTGTCGAAAAAATATCTTCATGATATTCATTTCAGAGCTTGGCAAAAAGGTTTGAAAAGTCTTTATTATTGCCGCTCAACTTCAATTCAACGCGCAGATAAAGTTTCAAACAAACAAGAGCAGCACGAGCTTTTAAAAAAAGAAACTTCACCTGCTTTAGCGGCAAAAAAAGAAGTTGTCGAAGAAAGCAAATATGATGAATGTTTAGCTTGTCAGTAAAGACTTTAAGTCGCCGTTGCAAATCAACTTTTTCGTCGAACTTTTCGCAATTCTAAATTCTTTGAAACGCACGTAAATCTAAGTTACGCTTATCTTTCAAAAAATTTAGAATCACAAAAAAATTTCTTAGAAAAACTTGATTTGTAACAACGCCTTTAAAAACAGCTAGTGATGAAAATTGTTAGCTGTTTTTATTGAGAAAATTAGTTATTTTTAAAAAAAAGAAAATCCACGTTGCATTTTCGAAATCGATTCGTAACGTGCGCGGCTCTTTGAAAGAGTCTGTCAAAAATCAAAATTTTCTAAGAACTTTTAAATTTAAGTCTCCTACCGGCCCCTTCGTCTAACGGTTAGGACACCACCCTTTCACGGTGGTAATACGGATTCGAATTCCGTAGGGGTCACCATCCGCTTTCGCTGACGCTACAGCGCGATTAGTTCCCTTGATTCACTCCACAAATGATAAAGATTGTTTCCGAGATAATAAATTCACTTCATCGCCATCACATTTCCAAACAGGCAATTCGTTTTCTTCTAGTTGGTAGCTGCTCAACAATTATTAGCTATTCAATTTTTCTGATTTTTCTGCGTATTTTTGGACTGCATTATTTAATTGCTAACGTCGCTGGATTTATTTCCAGCATCGGTTTTAGCTATTATTGTAACCAACGCTGGACCTTTGATTCAAAAGGCTCGAAGAGTTTCAAAAAATATATTTCTTTTTATTTGGGCTCTCTTGTTTTGGGAAGTATTTTACTGCGAATTTTCGTAGAATTTTTCGGACTTATTCCCGAAATCGCCAATCTATTGGCAATTGTAGTTATTACTTGCGTGAATTTTTTAGGTATAAAATTTTTGGTGTTTAAGAAGTAGTTTTAATACGAATTTTTCCTTCCTCAAAATAAAAAAACTGTCCTCCTTTTTGATAAAAATCAAAATTATCTATTTTTATTTTTCCTGCTGCAATGCAAGGCGGAATAAGGTATTTAGAGGTTAGATTTACTATTACATCAAAATCATTTTTACAGATTTCAGAAATTTTATTTCGTTTTAAAAGCACTAAAATTTTTTGAGATTTGGTGATTAAACATTTGGCTTCGTCGCAAGCGAAAGATCCTGAAACAATCGATTTAAACTCCACTTCTCCCATCTTTTTCATCCATATTTCACGCTCTTTTGAAGGCTTTAAATCTTTTGAAAAAATTAACCCATTTTTTTGATCGTAAACAGCAAAAAACTTTTGACCGCCATCAAATAAAATGTCAGGCTTTTTATCAAAAATCAGAGTCAAAAATGAAAGACTAAAAATCACAACCCCAAACCAGCGCAAACGACTCGAACTCAAGCAAATCAACAATAAACCAAGAATTGCAACGACCAAACCAAAACCTGATAATTGCGGACTAACAAGATTTGAATAATTCATTTCGGCGACAAAAACTGCAATTTTTTCAATTAACAAAATTCCTTTTCCCATTAAAATCAGAACATATTTTTCGAGATTTAACGGCATTAAAAACAAGGCTAAAAAACCTAGAGGCATCACAAAAAAACTGGTAAGGGGAATTGCTAAAATATTTGCGATAAAGCCAAGCAGGGAAACAGTTTGAAAAGAATGCATCAAAAACGGCGTGGTGGCGATTTGAATGATTATGGAAACCAAAATAATTTCGATGAGATAGCAAATTGCTTTCAAAAATAAATTATTAAAACGTAACCGCGGCATCACTTCATAAAAATTTCCCAACACTAAAATAGCAGCGAAAGAAAGCTGAAAACTGATATTAAAAACAGCAAGAGGATTATATAAAATCAGCGCCAAAACCGCAGTCATTATTGCCCGCTTGGAATTGATTTTTTGATCGACAAAAAGCGCGATTAAAACCAGCAAAACCATAATAAAAGCGCGCTCTGCTGGTATTGGCGAAGCGGCGATTTTTAAATAAAAATAAGTGCCAGAAATTGCCACAATTGCTGCCGCTTTTTTAATATCAAAATTCAAAATTAAAAAAGTGCTGCGTGATAAAATAAACCGCGTTGATACAAAAAAAATCGCGCTGGCAAGCGCCAAATGAAACCCAGAAATTGAAAGCAAATGCGCCAAACCAGAATTGCGAATATCGCTCATCAAGTTTTTGGAAATTCGATTTTGATCCCCAATTAAAAATGCCAAAGCAATCCCGCTAATATCGCCTTCAAGACTATTTTCTATTTTCCTGCGAACTTTTTCACGCAAATCGAGAAACCATTGCTCTAGACTTGATATTTCAGCTTTTTTTAAAATTCTCGCTTCACCAATTGCAAAACCGTAAGCACCAATTTTTTTGAATTTAGCATCGAGAGAAAAGTCAAAATCATCTGGAAATTCGCGCCCTTTTGATGGCTGCAACATCATACGAACTGCGATTACATCATTTACCGAAATATTATCGAAATTTTTAATTAGGTTAATTGAAATTTTTTGCGGCGGGTTTGGAAAGTGTTCGCGCCCTTTAATTTCTTGCCAGTTAACAACTTGGTAATTTTTAGAATAATCAAGAAATTCGCGATCAATTTCCTGATAATTTTTGAGATTTACAAAATTTTTTAAAATTGTTTTTTCACTGATTTTCTTTTTTTTGCGCGGCGCTTTCTTTTTGGGCTTTTTATCGACGGTTTTTTTAACCAAAATATTTTCAGCAAACGAAGCTTCAAACTTAAGCAGCCTACTTACTTCAACTTCATCAGATTTTCTTCTGCGGCGCTTTTTCTTTTTTGGCTTAATTAAAATTGCATCACCTTCTTCAACATTAGAACCAGAATTTACATCAATTTTTGCATCTTCCTGAATTTGCTTGGAAACTTTTTTCTGACGCAGTTTTTTGACTTTTTTCTTTTTTTCAGCAAATTTTGATTTATACAAAACTGGCTCTGAAATCACTAAATTAGAACCCTCAACTCCATTTTTTGGATTGTAAAATTTTCTTATCGATTCAACTTTGCCAATTCCATCTACATAAATTTTTCCGCTAATTTTTGTGTGATTAAGAACGGTTTTTTGATAAAAATCAGAATAAAATCCACCAAGTAAAAATAATGCACATCCTAGAAAAATAAGGAAACGCAACGAATTGCGATTAAGAAAAGCTAAAAATGAAGAGATGAAAAATAAAACAACAAGAAGAGAAAATTTTCCTATAAAACTTTCTTCAAAAAGAAAATAAAAAGCAGCGCCAAAGCCAAATAATACAGGCATCCAGAGCCAGAGATTATCTTTTTCTCGCGCAAAAATATCGTAAAAAAATGCGGTGAGTTTTTGCATTTTGGGTTTTTGGGTTTGGTGTGATTTTTCGTCAAATTTTTTTATCCAATCTAATTATCGCCCCGAGCTTTTGTGATGGGTGATTCAAGCCCAAAACTAAAGTCAACTTTCAACAAGTTCAGAGTGATAATGAGATTAAGAATTAGCTCAAGATCATGGCAATTTTAATGACAAATTTGAATTAATTATTTTCTTCGTTATACCAATTATTTGCCTTAAAATTATTTAAAATAAATTTCTTATGCGCTTCTAAATCAGCCATAGAAACAGCAAAATCGCGCTTCGGCAAATTTCTTCTAACTTGCGAAACCGCAATTTTTTCTTCGACCTTGCTAATATTTTCTGCTTCTTTTTTAGCATGATCAAAAGCTAAACCACTTTGCGCGCCACCCATTAATTCGAGGTAAACATCGCACAAAAGTTCGGTATCTAAAAGCGCTCCATGTTTAGTTCGACGCGATAAATCAATGTTAAATCTTTTGCATAAAGCATCGAGCGAAGCTGGAGATCCAGGAAATTTATTGCGGGCAATCGTTAAAGAATCGATAACATTTTCCATTTTTAAGCCATCCATTCCCAATCCACGCAGTTCGTGATTTAAAAATTTAGTATCGAAAGCTGCATTATGAATAATGATTTTGGCATCTTTAACAAAATCTAAAAACTTGTGAACAATATGTTCAAAAATTGGCTTGTCTTGCAAGAATTCACCAGAAATTCCATGAATACGAAAAGCCTCTTGCGGCATGTCACGCCTTGGATTTACGTAAGTGTGAAAATAATTTCCGGTTTTGACGCGATTGATTAATTCAACGCAGGCAATTTCGACAATTTTATCACCGCTTCTGGGATCTAATCCCGTGGTTTCAATATCAAGACAAAGTTCGCGCATTATTCATTACTTGGAATTGTGCCAACTTTTGGCTGGCAAAAAGAACGCGTTGATTCAGTTTTAACAAAAGCTGCAACTTCTTGAACTGCGTGGCTTTCAAACTCTTTTGCTACTTCGCCAACGCGATTGATAAAGCCGCCTTCCGATTCAGCAAAAACTTTTTTGAAAAAATT
Organism: Rickettsia typhi; assembly: GCA_945862455.1. Classification (GTDB taxonomy): domain Bacteria; phylum Pseudomonadota; class Alphaproteobacteria; order Rickettsiales; family UBA1997; genus UBA2645. The sequence continues at coordinate 56,249 of CAMAXU010000006.1, forward strand.
GCGCAAGGCGTGAATATCATCGCGGGCAATGCCACGGCGCTTCATGCCAACAATGTTTAAACCAGCTAAAGAAGCGCGCTCACCCATTACTAAACCATTTGGAATAACGTCATTTTCAACACCCGACATGCCGCCAATCATAGCGCCAGCGCCGATTCTGGCAAATTGATGAACTGCGGAAAGACCGCCAATTACAACATGATCGCCAACTTCAACATGTCCTGCGAGCGTGGCATTATTGGCTAAAATCACATTATTACCAATCACACAATCATGAGCAATATGAACGCCAACCATCAATAAACAATTATTTCCTATTGTTGTAACCATCGCGCCATCTTGCGTGCCGAGATGGATTGTTACATGTTCGCGGATTCTGTTATTGTCGCCAATTACAACTTTTGATTTTTCATTTTTGAATTTCAGATCTTGCGGCGCCAAACCAATTGAGGCAAAAGGAAAGATCACATTATCTTTACCGATTTGGGTGTCGCCTTCAATTACCACGTGTGATTTGACAATTGTATTGTCGTCAATTTTTACATCATCACCAATAATTGAATAAGCACCGATTTCTACATTTTCGCCAAGCTGTGCTTTTTCGCCGACTATGGCTGTTGGGTGAATTTTTTTAGTCATAATTTATTGTTTTTTCTTATCGACAATCATTGCTGCAAGTTGAGCCTCAGCCACTTTTTGACCATCAACCATTCCTACAGCTGAAAGCTTCCAAACCGCACCGCGATTTTGAACGGCTTCTACATGAAGCTCTAAAACGTCACCAGGAATTACTGGTTTTCTAAATTTTGCACCATCAATTGACATGAAATAAACCAGTTTATCTTCCGGATTAAAATTAGGTGCCGAAGTTACCATTAAAGCGCCAGCTTGTGCCATTGCCTCAATAATTAAAACACCCGGCATAATTGGATGATCAGGAAAATGTCCTAAAAAATGTGGCTCGTTAAAGGTCACGTTTTTTACAGCAACAATCTTTTTTTCAGGCTCAAGTTCGATAACTTTATCAACCAATAAAAATGGATAACGATGCGGCAAAGATTTTAGAATTTTTTCAATACCGATAATTGTTTTTGAAGTCATATTCTTTGTGATTTGGTTGGAGATGATCAATTAGTAATATTTAAGTTAAGAGAAGCTATTTTTATTTTGTACAAAAATCAACTTATGAGTTTTTCCTTGATTCAAATCATCCTACTCTTTTTAATCACCAATCTCTTCCTTTGAGATCAAAAAAACTTCCAACAAAATGAGCGAAAATAAATTTTCCGGAGCTGAAATAATTCTTAAAGCTTTTATCAATGAAGGCGTTGATATAATATTTGGCTATCCCGGCGGCGCGATCCTGCCTTTTTACGACGCGCTTTTTACACAAAATAAATTGCATCACATTTTAACGCGTCATGAACAAGCAGCAGCTCATGCTGCTGAAGGTTACGCGCGCTCAACAGGAAAAGTTGGCGTAATTACAGTTACTTCCGGACCCGGCGCAACTAATGCTATCACCGGACTTACAGATGCTTATCTCGATTCCATTCCTTTAGTTTGCATTTCCGGACAAGTTGCAACTTCCATAATTGGAACTGATGGCTTTCAAGAGGCTGATATTACTGGCTTGACGCGTTCTTGCACCAAACACAATTATCTGGTTAAAGATGTGAATGATTTAGGTTACATCATTCATGAAGCCTTTCATATCGCGCGTTCAGGTCGCCCTGGTCCGGTTTTGATCGACATTCCAAAAGACGTGCAAAATAACCACGGAATTTACAGTGGAAAACCAGTAATTAATCGCGCTTCTTACCAAATTGAAAAACGTAAAATCCAAATTAATCACGATGAAATTTCGGCAGCAATTGATCTTTTAGAAAATGCCACGCGCCCAATATTTTACACGGGTGGTGGCATTATAAATTCAGGAGATAAAGCCAGCGAATTATTAACAAAATTTGTGCGCGAAACCGGATTTCCAATCACCAACACCTTGATGGGACTTGGTGGATTTCCAGCTTCCGACCCACATTTTATCGGCATGCTTGGAATGCACGGAACTTACGAAGCCAATATGGCGATGCATGATTGCGACGTGATGCTAAATATCGGCGCTCGCTTTGATGACCGCGTTACCGGCCGCGTTTCTGGCTTTTCACCAGACTCGAAAAAAATTCACGTTGATGTTGATGATTGTTCAATTGATAAAATTATCCGCGTTGATGTGTCAATCGTTGGAGACGCTGCTGCTGTGCTTGAAGCGTTGTTAAATGAATGGAATCGCCGTGGACTTAAAAACCGCAAAAAAGAAATTTCAAAGTGGTGGGATCAAATTAAAAAATGGCAGGATATTGATTCTTTATCTTACGAAAAAAGTGACAAAACCATCAAACCGGGCTTCGCTTTGCAGAGTTTGGATGAACTTACAAAAGCGCAAGCGCCTTTCATTTCAACCGACGTTGGTCAACACCAAATGTGGGCAGCGCAATATTTAACTTTTGATCATCCAAAAAAATGGCTAACTTCTGGTGGGCTTGGAACTATGGGCTACGGCGTTCCAGCAGCTTTGGGCGCGCAAATTGCAAATCCCGAAGCTTTGGTTATGTGCATTAGTGGTGACGCTTCTTTTATGATGAATATGCAGGAACTTGCGACCATCAAACAATATAATCTTCCGGTAAAAATCATTATCTTAAACAACCGCTATATGGGCATGGTTCGCCAATGGCAGGAATTGATTTATCAAAAGCGCGAAAGTCAGTCTTATATGGAGTCACTTCCTGATTTTGTTATGCTTGCTGAAAGCTTTGGTATCAAAGGAATGGAGTGCTCTGATCCAGCTAATCTTGATCAAAAATTTATGGAAATGCTTAATCACAAAGGTCCGGTTTTATTTAATTGCGTTATTGAAAAATCGGAAAATGTTTTTCCAATGATTCCAGCGGGCGCTGCGCATAATGAGATTTTGCTTGGTTCGCAGGCGAAGCTGTATGTACAAAAAGATTTAAATGCCGTTTAGAAAACTCTTGATAGATTATCTCGAGTTTTTCAAATTAGCGCCTCTCTTCTCCAATCAAATTCTCATTTTGTGACCTTAGTTAAAAAACATGTAATCGCAGTTTTAGTTGATAATGAATTCGGTGCTTTGGCGCGCATTGTCGAACTTTTTTCAGCACGCGGTTATAATATTGAATCATTAAACGTAGCGCCAACAAGTTTGGATAAAAAACTTTCCCGCATCACAATCACAACTTTTGGAACTGACAAAACTATTGATCTGATTTGCAAACTTTTAAAAAGAATTGTTCCCGTTCACACTGCTGCCGAATTAACTCGCGAACAAGGCTATATCGAGCGCGAATTGGCTTTAGTACAAATTATTGCTAACGAACAAAAACGAGAAACGGCAATGCAAATTGTTGATAAATATCGCAGCAGCGTGGTTGATATTGCTGGTGATTCAATTGTTTTTGAAGTGATCGGAACTACGGAAACTATTGACGAACTTTTGAATAAGCTTGCGGATTATGGATTGGAATCAGTTTCAAGAACCGGCATTGCAGCTGGGTTTAAGGGCGAGAAAAAATTAGCGAATGTTTAGAAAAAATATTTAGTTTAGTATAGCTGATCTAAAGGTATTGTTAAATAAGCTTCCAATTTTTGATTGGGGCATTATCTAGTTCTTAGAACAGATTTTTGGCAATGTTTTTCAAATCTTTTCAAACCGCTGACGAAAGAAAAAATCTCACAATATTTTTCCCATTCTGATTAACAAAATCGATTTCCAACTTTTCTTTCTCACGTTTAAATTTTGATTTTGCAATATCGCTTGAAACCAGTTTCCAACCCA
>CAMAXU010000007.1:0-57500 GCA_945862455.1 Rickettsia typhi
ATGGAGTTGAAATGGTTATGCCGGGCGATAACACCAAATTGACTGTTGAGCTAATCAACCCAATCGCAATGGAAGAAGGCTTACGTTTTGCTATCCGTGAAGGCGGTAGAACTGTGGGAGCTGGAGTTGTTGCTAAGATTATCAAGTAAGATTTTCTTAAATACTAAGTAAGTTTAAAAACTCTATCCCGCAGTTGTTTCGGGATTTATCAAGATGAATTATTAATAAAATGAAAAATAAAGAGAGCATAAAAATCACTCTTGAATCTTTTGACCATCTTGTTCTAAACAAGGCGATGAACGAAATCATTGGAACGGTTAGAAGAACTGGTGCTGGTATTAAAGGACCAATTCCTTTGCCAACCAAAATTCAAAAGTTCTGCGTAATTAGAGGACCTCACGTTGACAAAGACTCACGTGAACAATTCGAAATCAGATCATCAAAAAGATTACTAATCATCTCCCCAACAGCTCAAACTGTTGACGCTTTGATGAAGTTAAATCTTTCAGCTGGCGTGAATATTAAAATCGCAATCAACGGTTCGGGAGGAGCAAAAAACTAGATGTTAGAATTAGTCGGAAAAAAAATCGGCATGACTCACATTTTCAAAGATAACGGCGTTTCCGTACCTCTGACTATGATCCAAGTTTATGATAATTGCGTCCTTGAATTAGCAGTAAATCAAGATAAAGAATTTGATAATTTGCTAGTAGCTTTCGAAAAAATTACTAGTGCAAAAAAAGTTTCTAAGTCAGTTGCTGGAATTTTTAACAAAAAATCAGTTCCACTCTTTAGAAAGATCCGTGGTTCTCAAGTTAAAAAAGGTTTAGACCTTAAAGTAGGTGATTCAATCGCAATTGACTCAGTTATTAAAGAAGGTGATAAAATTTCTGTTGGCGGCGTTACTATAGGTAAAGGCTTTGCTGGCGTTATGAAGAGATGGAATTTCCGTGGCTTGGAAGCTTCTCACGGTGTTTCGGTTTCTCACCGTTCACACGGTTCAACAGGTCAAAGACAAGATCCGGGTAAAACTTTCAAAGGAAAGAAAATGGCCGGACATATGGGTGTCGATAATATTACTGTAAAAAATTTGGAAGTTCTAATGATTGACAAAGAAAAGTCAGTTATTGCCGTAAAAGGCGCGATTCCCGGTTACTCTGGCGGTGACGTCATCCTCAAAATCGCCAAAAATTTTTAAGACGATATGACTTCTTTAACTATTAAAACGATAGATTTCGGTGCAAATAAAGTCGGTTCCAAACAGATTGACCTAGCTTCCGATTTCGAAATTGAAAGTGCAAAATCAGTTGCTTACGTTGTCAGATGGCAACTTGCAAGCAGAAGATCTGGTTCTGCAAAAACTAAAACAATGGCTGAAATTTCAGGCACTACAGCCAAACCGCACAAGCAAAAAGGTACTGGTCGCGCCCGTCAAGGCAGCAAAAGATCAGTACAATTTGTTGGAGGTAGAACTTGCCATGGTCCAATGCCACGCTCGTTTGATTTTTCCATGCCAAAGAAAATAGTTAAAAAAGCTTTATCCGACGTATTAAGAATGAAATTAAAAGAAAATAAAGTTTTACTATTTTCAGATTTCGGATCAGAAATTAAAACTTCTAAAATCAGTGAAACTCTAGCAAAAAATAGCTTTGTTAGTGCTTTGATTATTCACGATGGTTCAAATGCTGCTTTGACTAAGTCCGCAAAAAACCTTAAAAACGTAAAAACTTTAGATGCTAAAGCTTTGAACGTATATGACATTTTAAGCTTTGACCATTTGATGGTTGATAGCAAAGTTTTCGAAAATAAAATCTTGGGGGCAATAGCGTAATGACTGCTCTATTACAATACGACAAAATCAAAAGTTTGATTTACACGGAAAAATCAAACAAGCAGTTAGTTGACGGAAAATATCATTTCGAAGTTAACTCAAGCTGCAGCAAAAAAGAAATCGCTTCATTAATCAAAAAAGTTTTTGGTGCTGAAGTTGAAAAAGTGAATATAATCAATACTAAGTCCAAAATAAAAAGATTTAAAGGTATTGAAGGAACAAGGGGCTCATACAAAAAAGCCATTATTACCTTGAAAGAAGGTCAATTAATTAATTTCGGTTCGTAATCTCATGGCTCTTAAGAATTATAAGGCTATAACTCCTTCACTAAGGCAGCTTATAACCATCGATAGAAGTGAATTGTGGAAAGGTTCTCCTTTAAAAATTCTGACTACAAAAGTTGGAGAGGATGCTGGTAGAAACAATATGGGTCACATCACTGTGAGACATAAATCTGGTGGTCATAAAAAATCTTTCCGTGTTATCGACTTCAAGCGCGATAAGCTTGATTTAGAAGCAACAGTAGAAAGAATTGAATATGATCCAAACCGTACCGCTTTTATTGCATTGCTAAAGTATTCTGATGGAATTTTTTCTTACATCCTAGCCCCACACAAGCTAGCTGTAGGTGATCGTATCATGTCTTCAAAAACCTTGATCGACGTTAAAATTGGCAATTCTATGCCACTTTCGGTAATTCCAATCGGATCCATCATCCATAATATCGAATTAAAACCGGGTTGTGGTGGCGCAGTTTCTAGATCAGCTGGGACCTATGCTCAATTAGTCGGTAAAGATGGTGGTTATGCTTTATTAAAAATCCAATCTGGTGAAATTAGATTGTTCTTGCTTGATTGCATGGCAACTATTGGATCAGTTTCTAACCTAGACAATAAAAATATCTCTATCGGTAAAGCTGGTAGATCAAGATGGTTGGGCATTAGACCAACTGTCCGTGGTGTTGTAATGAACCCGGTAGATCACCCACATGGCGGTGGTGAAGGAAAAACTTCTGGTGGTAGACATCCCGTGTCTCCAACTGGTAAATCAGCAAAAGGTAAGAAAACAAGAAAGAAAAGCAATCCTACAAACCGCTTTATCGTAAAATCAAGAAGGGATAAATAAACATGCCTAGATCAACTTGGAAAGTTCCATTCGTAGACGGTTATCTGCTTAAAAAAGCAAGAGACTATCTTTCTTCTTCAAAGAAACAGGTTATTAAAACTTGGTCTAGAAGATCAACAATTTTACCGCAATTCGTGGGTGTAAATTTTGCTGTTCATAATGGCAAAAAATTCGTCTCCGTTGCAGTTACAGAAGGAATGGTTGGACATAAATTCGGTGAATTTGCTCCAACTAGAACTTTCTATGGTCACGGTGGTGATAAAAAAGTTACAAAATCATAATAGATCATGACTCAAAAATTATCAGTAGCTTATTTAAGCGCAGTAAAATCAAGTCCGCTAAAAGTTATGAGAGTAACTAAAAACGTGACTGGTTTACCAGTTTCTCAAGCCTTAAAACTTTTGCAATTTTCCAAACTGAAAATTGCTTCAACAGTTAGAGCTTTGGTTTATTCAGCGATGTCAAATGCTGAAAATAACCACAACATGGATGTAGACAATCTTTACGTTAAAGATGTTGATGTTGGTCGTGCTTTCGCACTGCGTAGATTCGCAGCAAGAGGTCGCGGTAAATCAAGTCGAATTCTAAAAACTTTTAGCAATATCCGCGTTATTTTGGCTGAGAAGCAGCCTGAAAAAAAAGCGCCGAAAAAAACAACAAAAGGGGAGTAAGCAGTGGGTCAGAAGGTTAATCCAGTAGGTTTTAGACTGCTCAACAGCAAAAACTGGGAGTCAGTTTGGTTCGATCAGAAAAATTATGCTAAAAAGCTAATTAGCGACGTAACCATTAGAAGCTTCATCAAGAAAAATTACGCCCATTGTGGTATCGGAAGTATTGTCATTGAAAGACCGTCCGACAAAGTTAACTTGATTATTAAAACTTCTAAACCGGGCGTTCTTATTGGTAAGAAAGGTTTGGATATTGAAAAAATCAATCAAGCCGTAGAAAAAATTGCTGGCTGCAAGGTTGATGTTAAGATAGTTGAAATCGATAAGCCAGATATCAACTCTTCACTAGTTGCACAAAATATCGCGAAACAACTTGAGGGTCGGGCTGCTTTCAAAAAAGTTATGAAAAAATCCATGCAAGCTGCTATGAAATATGGCGCTCTTGGAATTAAAGTAAGCTGCTCAGGAAGATTAGGCGGAGCTGAAATTGCAAGAACTGAATGGTATAAAGAAGGTTCAGTTCCTTTACACACCCTGCGTTGCAATATCGACTATGCTATTGCTAACGCTTACACAACTTACGGCGTTATTGGCGTAAAAGTTTGGATTTATAAAGGCTTCACTGAAAAGAAGTCAAAAACAGCAAATAATTAAGCTTAAAAATGCTAGTTCCAGCAAAGACAAAATACAGAAAGGCGCAAAAAGGCGGGAAAAAAATTCTCGGCACTTCAGCTAATGGCAATAGCCTAAAATTCGGATCTTTCGGTTTGAAAGCTCTTGAGCCAGGTAAACTTAATTCTAAACAAATTGAATCTGCCAGAAAAGTCATCACTCGATACATGAAGCGTGCTGGTAAACTTTGGATCATGGTTTTTCCGCATACTCCAGTTACCAAAAAACCAGCCGAAGTTAGAATGGGAAGTGGTAAGGGTAACGTAGAATACTATATCGCTAAAATCAAACCAGGTCGTATCATTTTTGAAATTGATGGAATCGACGGTGAAGCTGCCTCAACTTCTTTAGTTAAGGCAGCCGCAAAATTACCATTCAAAACCAAGATCGTTAATCACGTTTAGTTTTTGAAAAGTGCTCCTAAAATAAAGCGCTTAAATAAAATAACTTTAGATATGAAAAAAGAAGAGAATAAATCAATTTTGGCTAATATTGCCAGCCTTAAGAAAGATCTACTTATGATGAGAATCAAAGTCTCTTCTGGCGAAGCAATCATTGTAAAAGATTATAAGAACAAAAGAAAAGAGGTCGCTCGACTTTTTACCCAAATTAACAAAAAACAGGCTGCTGCTTAAAACATGAAAGTTACGGTTTTAAATATTATTGACGAGAAAACTTTTAAGGCTCTCTCAACCACTTACAAAAAACATCCTCGCTACGGTAAATACATTACCAGCCACAAAAAATATTTAGTGGATTCGCAAGGTAGAACAGTAACTGTTGGCGACGAGGTTGAAATTGTTGGTTCAAGACCAATCTCTAAAACCAAGAGATGGGCTCTTAAAGTTAACTAATTAGGTATTACAAATGATTCAAATGCAAACAAACCTAGTTGTTGCTGATAATTCAGGGGCAAAAACAGCTAGATGTATCAAAGTTCTTGGCGGATCAGATCATATGATCACTGGTATCGGTGAAATCATTGTTCTTTCGATCACTAGCGTTATTCCTGGAGCTAAGGTTAAAAAAGGACAAGTAGCTAAAGGCGTGATTGTGCGCACCAGAAGCAAAATAGTTAGAAACGATGGAAGTTTCGTAAAATTTGATGACAACGCAGTTGTTCTAGTTGATAAAGACGGTGAGCCCTTGGCAACTCGTGTTTTTGGACCAGTCGCTCGCGAAGTTAGACAAAAAAACTTCTTGAAAATTGCATCATTAGCTTCGGAGGTTTTATAAAATATGGCAAAAAAATTTAAAAAAGGCGATCAAGTTATTGTTATTACTGGATCAAGCAAAGGCCTATCTGGAAAGATTGCCGCACTTACTTCTAATAAAGTCATTGTAGAAGGCGTTAATCTTGCGACTGTACATAAAAAGCCAACTTCTACAAACCCTGGTCAAATTCTAAAAGTTGAAAAACCCATTCACATTTCCAACATTTCACATGTTGAAGATGGTAAAGCGGTTAAAATTAAATTTGTAATCGATGCTGGTGAAGGTAAAATCTTCACCAGAAAAAATCGTGTTTCAAAAAAATCTGGCAAAAAAATTGGATAACTGATGCAAACTATAACTGAAAAACTATACAAGGATTCGATTGCAGATCTTAAGAAAAATTTTTCTTATACAAATGATCTAGCTCTCCCAAGACTAAAAATGATTAGTCTTAATGTTGGTATTAAAGCCGGCGATAGTGACAATAAATTTTTGGCTTATCTAGCAGCGCAAGTTTCAAATATTGCTGGTCAAAAAGCAGTTTTGACTAAATCTCGCAAAGCGATTTCAACATTTAAACTAAGAAAAGATCTTCCAATCGGGTGCAGAGTCACTCTGCGCGGCAAAAAAATGTATCAATTTTTGGATAGATTAACTAATATTGCTTTACCAAGAATTAGAGACTTTCGCGGCTTATCGCCAAAAGGCTTTAACCAAAGTGGACACTATTCCTTTGGTATAAAAGAACATAATATTTTCTTGGAAGTTGATCTTGATAACATTCCAAAAATTTTCGGCATGAACATTACCATTGCAACTACAGCTAAAACTAAAGAAGAAGCTCTGTTATTGCTAAAAAAACTTAACTTTCCAATCAAGTAGTAATATGGCAAAAAAATCATCGATTCTTAAAAATAATAAAAGAAAAGAATTGTCTCAATTGCACAAAGCAAAAAGACAAAAACTTATCACAACTGCTGATGATCAATCTTTGACTTTTGAAGAAAGATTAGTAGCGCAAATTAAGCTTTCGGAAATGCCTCGTGACGGCTCTCGTATCAGACACAGGAATAGATGTGCTCTTAGCGGAAGACCAAGGGGTAATTTAAGAAAATTCGGCCTATCCCGTATTGCGGTCAGAGAGTTAGCATCTTGGGGACAAATTCCAGGTTTAATCAAATCAAGTTGGTAGTATAATGTTTTTCAATCATCCAGTTTCAGATCTTGTATCCAGAATTAAAAATGGCTACATGGCAAAAAAAGCAACAATTTCTTCCCCGGTTTCTAGCCTTAGAGAAAATATTCTGCGCATCTTAAAAGAAGAAGGATATATTCTGAACTATAGTAAAATCAAAGAAGGCAATTTTGATAAATTTGATATTCACTTGAAATATCACTACTCAAACCCTGTAGTTAATGAAATTGAAGTTATTTCTAAGCCAGGCAGAAGAATTTATCGCTCAGCTGACAAAATTCCTTTAGTTAAAAATGGCTTAGGAATGGTTATTATTTCTACTTCACAGGGCGTTATTGCCGATCATGATGCCAGAACCAAAAAGCTTGGCGGCGAAGTTCTTTTTAAAATATTTTAGTTTTCAAACATGTCTCGCGTAGGAAAATTACCGGTTAGCATTCCAGATAATATCAAAGTAGTGATTGATAAAAACAATCTTACTTTTGATAATGGTAAAGTTACAAAAACTTATCAAATTAGTTTAGGCGTAAAAGCTGATTTCACTGACAAGCAAATTAAATTTACAGCTGCTGATAAATCTATCTCAGACATTTCCATGTTTGTTGGTATGGATAGAAGCAACGTAAAAAATATCGTTGCTGGTTTACAAACTGATTTTAGAACAGTTCTAGAAATAAACGGCGTTGGTTATAAGGCTTCAGTTGATAAAGGAATCTTGACTTTAACTTTAGGTTACAGCCACGAAATTTATTATGCTTTACCGGTTGGTATCAATGCTGCTTTCGAAAAACCAAATTTAATTATCATAACTGGAAACGATAAAGTTTTAGTTGGTCAAGTTGCCGCTGAAATTATTTCATTCAGAAAGCCTGAGCCCTATAAAGGTAAAGGTGTCAAAATTTTTGGCAAAAAAATCCTAAGAAAAGAGGGCAAGAAAAAGTAATATGATTAATTCAACATACGAAAGAAGAAAATATAGAGTTAGAAGCAATATTGCTAAAAACAATAAATCTAACCGCCCTAGAATTGTTGTTTGTAGAACAAACAAAAATATCTACGCTCAACTAATCAGTGTTGAAGGAAAAGTTTTAACTTCTTTCTCAACACTTAGTTTTGAAGAAAATAAAAAAGTAAGTGGCATGGAAAAAGCTAAGCTAGTTGGTGTGGCATTTGCTAAGCTTTGTTTGAAAAATGGCATCAAAGAAGTCGTTTTCGATAAAGGTGCATATATTTATAACGGTCGAGTAAAAGTTATCGCTGAAGCTTGCCGCGAAGCCGGTTTACAGTTCTAATTAATTTTAAAATTCAGATGTCTAAACAACAAAAAAATAATCAGAAAGAAAAAGGCGGCGTTGAAATCGTTGAAAGATTAGTAGCGATTAATCGCGTGTCTAAAACTGTAAAAGGTGGTAAAAATATGTCATTCGCAGCTTTAGTTGTTGTGGGTGATAAAAATGGCCGAGTTGGTTTTGGAAAAGGAAATGCAACTGAAGTTTCTGACGCTAAGAATAAAGCCTTCGAAGCTGCTAAAAAAGCCATGATTAAAGTTTCTCTAAAAGAAGGTCGTACAATACATCACGACATTTTCTCTAGATTTTGTGCGGCAAAAGTTTACCTAAGAGCTGCTCCTGCAGGTACCGGTGTAATTGCAGGTGGTCCTATGCGCGCAGTATTCGAATGTGCAGGAATTAACGACATCGTTGCCAAATCAGTTGGAACTTCAAATCCATATAACTTAGTTGCCGCAACATTTGTAGCGCTTAAAGCGCTGGTTTCACCTAAAATGGTTGCTGAAAGAAGATCGAAAGAAATTTCCGAAATTGTTAAAAGAAGAAATTTAGCACTTAATCATAACGTAGAAAAAGAAAAAAAAGAGGTGAGTGAATAATCATGCAATTCGATAATTTTCTAAATAAAAAAGTTGTTGTTACGCAGATAAAAGGCGGATCAAAACTGAATGACAGACAAAAGGGTAACCTTATTGGTCTTGGTCTAAGAGGAATCGGCAGTTCAGTAAAATTAAACTGTGATCAATCCATTTTAGGCATGATTAAAAAAGTCGGTCACATCGTAAAAATTTCATTAGCTTAAAACTATGTCTCTTTCTCTTCAGGGTTTACCAAAAATTAAAAGAAATTCTCGCATTCGCGTTGGTCGTGGCATCGGCTCTGGCAAAGGTAAAACTTCTGGTCGTGGTGTAAAAGGTCAAAAAGCGAGAACTGGCCATCATTCTGTAAAAGGTTTTGAAGGCGGTCAAACTCCAATCCACATGCGCCTTCCGAAAAGAGGCTTCAAAAATATTCACCGTAAAGAAATCGAAATAGTTAACGTTACAAATATTTTAAACTTCATCGAAAGCAAAAAGCTTGATTCTTCCACGGTTATTACAAAAGAACTGCTTGAAGAAGTTGGTTTGATCGATTGCAAAAGATCTAAGGTGAAACTTATTATGGGCAAAAACGCTTCAATTGCTGCAACTTTTAAAGTTGCTGTTGATGCCTATTCTGAAAAAGCAAAAGCCTTCAGCTCATAATGTCATCATTAGCTGCCAATTCAGAGTTAAAAAAACGCATCTTATTCACAATCTTCATCCTACTTGTCTATAGATTTGGTACTTTTGTTCCGATCCCTGGAATCAATATGGAGGTGTTGAAAAGGTTTTTTGATAGTTCTGGTGCTAATATGTTTGGTATGATCAATTTATTCTCAGGCGGCGCTCTTGAAAGAATGAGTATTTTTGCTCTGAATATCATGCCTTACATAACTTCTTCAATCATTATGCAGCTTCTAACCTCGATGTATAAGGGTTTAGAAAACTTGAAGAAAGAAGGTGAGTATGGTCGCGCAAAAATTAATCAATATACTCGTTATCTAACAATTATTCTGGCCTGTTTTCAGTCAATCGGTGTTTACTACGCACTTTCAAATTCCGATCACAATGCCTTCGTTTCTGACTCTAGTATTTTCATGTGGACAACCTGCGTAAGCTTGGTCGGAGGAACTGTTATGCTTATGTGGTTCGGTGAAAGAATCACAACTTCAGGAATTGGCAACGGAATTTCTCTAATCATTTTTGTTGGTATCGTTTCTTCCCTACCTTCAACAATTGTACAAATTTTTGACCTTTCAAAAACCGGAGTTTATTCTTGGTTTACAATAGTTATTTTCTTCCTCGCCTTTGCAGCATTTTTAATGCTGGTTTGTTTTGTTGAGAAAACTCATAAACGCATCAAAATTCAATATCCAAATGGCGCAATGATGAAAGCTTCAGGAATGTCTGACTCATCTTTCTTGCCATTAAAAATTAATATTTCTGGCGTTATTCCTCCAATTTTTGCTAGCTCGATTCTAATGTTTCCGGCGGCATTAGTGCAATTTACTGGAGCTGATGGTGACTTCTTAGCATCAACTTTACGCAGAGGAGGTGGGCTTTACCTAATCATATTCTCAGCACTAATTTTATTTTTCTCTTATTTCTATTCTTCAATTATTTTTAATACCGAAGAAGTTGCCAATAATTTAAAAAAAAGCAACTGCTTCATTCTTGGTGTTCGGCCAGGCACTGCAACCGCTAATTTTCTAGACAAAATTGTTTCTCGCCTCACCTTAATCGGTGCGGTATATTTAATTTTTGTCTGCGTAACTCCAGAAATTTTAGTTACTCATTATTCAATACCGCTTCACATTGGTGGAACCGGAATTTTGATTATGGTAAACGTAGTTTTGGATTTAGTTAACCAAGTTCAATCACATCTTTTTGCTGGTAAATACGGCTCTACTGCTAAAAAAAGAAGAGTTAGAGTTAGAGCATGAACATAATTTTCTTAGGCGCTCCTGGATCAGGAAAAGGAACTCAATCATTAATGCTTGCTGGCGAATTAAAAATCCCAGCAATTTCAACCGGCGAGGCCCTTCGTAAAGAAGTTGAGCAGCAAAGTGAGATTGGTAAACTTGCTAAATCTTATATGAATTCAGGACAATTAGTTCCTGATAAAGTCGTAGTGGGTATTATCAAAAACAGGATAATTGAAACAGACTGCCAAAAAGGTTTTATTCTCGATGGCTTTCCAAGAAATATGAATCAGGCAATTGTGCTTGACGAAATGCTTTTATCGCTAAACAAAAAAATTGAGATCGTTTTCAATTTTGAAGTTGGCGAAGATGTTTTAGTAAAAAGAATTTCCGGACGCTTTTCCTGTAAAGGATGCGGCACCGTTTATAACCGTTATTTCAAAATTCCTACAAAAGAAGGAACTTGCGATAATTGTGGATCTGATCATTTTGAAAGTAGAAGTGATGACAATGAAGCGACTGTAAAAAATCGTTTGGAAGTCTATCATAAATCAACCTTCGAATTGATCGGATATTATGAAAAAAAGAACTTGCTTCTTTCAATTGACGCCGTAAAAAGCGCACCCCTTGTTTTCAAGGACTTGATCGAAGTAACTTCAAAATTTTCTTCCCAAAATAATTAATTTTTTAAAGAGGGCTTTACCTTGGCTAGAATCGCTGGCGTGAACATTCCGAAAGAAAAGCGTTTTGTTATCGCTTTAACTTACATCTATGGAATTGGCAGTACTACTGCAAATAAAATTTGTCAAAAACTAAAAATTGATCTAACCTTGAGAACTCATCAAGTCAGCGAAGATAAGCTTGCGCAAGTAAGAACTCTTCTTGAAAAAGAATATTCGGTTCTTGAAGGTGATTTGAGAAGAAAAGTTTCTTCTGACATTAAAAGACTAATGGATATTGGTTGCTATCGTGGCATTAGGCACGTGAAAAAGCTTCCAGTTCGTGGACAAAGAACTCATACTAACGCTAGAACCCGTAAGGGTAGAGGCGTTGCAATCGCAGGCAAGAAAAAAGCCGTAAAATAATTTAAAACTATGACTGAAACTAAAGCTCAATCTGGCGATAAAAAGTCAGTTTCTAAAACTTCCAGCAAAAAAAAGAAAAACATTGTTAATGGTGTAGTCCACGTTTTTGCTAGCTTTAACAATACAATTATTTCCATCTCTGATACGAACGGAAACATCATCTGTTGGTCATCGGCTGGAAAGCATGGTTTTAGAGGATCTAGAAAAGCTACTCCTTACGCCGCACAAGTTGCAACCACTCATGCGATCAACTTTGCGAAAGAATGTGGTTTGCAAAATGTCCTAGTCGAAATTAAAGGACCAGGAGTTGGTCGCGAAGCTTCACTTCGCGCTATTCAAGCTGCTGGTGTTAACGTTACTTTAATAACGGACATTACTTACCATCCGCATAACGGATGCCGTCCTGCCAAAAGACGTCGCGTATAATTCTTAAAAAATCTTTTTTCGAATTTTTTAACCAAAATATTTTACAAAATATGGCAATTCTAAAAGAAAGCTGGCATTTACTTACCAAACCTAGCTCGATCGTTGTTAAAGATGGTTATGATAACGTTACTAAGTCAGTAGTTGTTATGGAGCCTTTCGCCAGAGGTTTTGGCAACACTTTGGGTAATGCTCTTAGAAGAGTTTTATTATCTTCAATCAATGGCTTTGCCGTTACTTCAGTAAAAATCGAAGGTGTTCTTCATGAATATAGCGCAATTGACGGCGTTAAAGAAGATGTTCTTGATATTATAATGAATTTGAAATCTCTAGCTGTTACCAAGGGTGACTCTTCTGCATCGGTTCTGAAGCTTTCTTCAAACAAACCAGGTCCAGTTTACGCTGGTTCAATCGAAACTCCAGCTGGTGTTGAGATAGTTAATAAAGATTTATTGATATGCACTTTGAATAAAGGTGCTAAAATTGATATGCAAATGGTTGTTGAATGCGACAAAGGCTATGTTGTTGCTGAGCAAGGTTCAAAAAATGATCGCGGTGTTGGAACTATCGTGGTTGATGCTATGTTCAGCCCAGTTAAAAAAGTTTCTTACCGAGTTGAAAATGCTCGCGTTGGACAAATCACCGACTTCGATAAATTAATCATGGAAGTTGATACTAACGGCACCATCACTCCACAAGATGCGATCGGTGTTGCTGCAAAAATTTTGCAAGAACAGCTTCAAGTATTTATTAATTTTGATGTTGAAAAAATCGACGCTCCAGTTCGCAAAGAAATTGATATCGAGCCAGAATTTAACAAGAACCTTCTTAAAACAATTGATGAATTAGAGCTTTCGGTTCGTTCATATAATTGCTTGAAAAACGAAAACATCATCTATGTAGGTGACCTGGTTTCTAGAAGTGAAGCCGAAATGCTTAAAACTGCTAACTTTGGTAGAAAATCTCTCAATGAATTAAAAGAAAATCTTAAAGCCATGGGTCTTGGTTTCGGTATGAAACTTGTTAATTGGCCACCAAAAAACATGGACGATTTGCTTAAGATGAAAAATAAGGAGTTCTAAAAATGAAACATGGAATTAAAGGCAGAAAACTTAGTAGAAATACCGCGCACAGAAAAGCTTTGCTGCGTAATTTATCTTTAGCTTTCTTAAAACATGAATTGATCAAAACTACTTTACCAAAAGCAAAAGAAATCAAATCATTTGTTGAAAAAGTTATTACTTTATCAAAAATCGATTCTTTGGCAAACCGTCGCTTGGCAATCTCAATTCTCGGTAATCAAGAAATTATTGATAAATTGTTTAAAGAAATCGGGCCAAGAGTTTCCAACAGAAACGGTGGCTACACTAGAATAATGAAATTCGGTTTTAGAACAGGTGATAAAGCTCCAATGGCTATCATGGAATTGGTTGATAGAGTTACCGAAGAGCAATCTGTCGAACAGCCAAAAAAAGAAAAAAAAGCAGCTAAAAAAGCCGCATAACACATTCTCATGAAAACTTGGGTTAGTTTTAAATTGACCTAAATTAGAGAAAATTTTTAAGAAAAAGATTTATGAAAAATTTCATTTTAGACTTTGCCAAAGCTCAAACTGCCAGAATTCAAGAACTTCGAGGTTTTGAATTGCCAAAATTTAAAGTTGGCGACACTGTTAGTGTGAAATATAAAATCACCGAAGGCGCAAATACTCGTATCCAAGCCTTTAACGGCGTTGTAATTGCAAGAACTAAGCATGAAACAAACTATGCTGCAACTTTCACGGTTAGAAAAATCAGCAGCGGAATTGGCGTGGAAAGAAAATTCCCTTTATATTCTCCATTACTAGCTGGAGTTGAAGTTCTGAAGCAAGGCGTTGTTCGTAGAGCAAAACTTTATTACTTGCGTACCCTTACTGGTAAAGCTTCTAGAATCAAAGAAAAACTTGATTTCATTGACCATTCAGTTGAGGGAAAAGCTTCGGATGCAAATTCTTAAGCTAATAAAATCTAGATCACTTGATTATAAAAAGGGCGGAAAGTTAATCTTTCTGCCCTTTTTTCTGTTTGCAATTTCTTGCGCCGGAAATTCATCAAAATATGGTCGAGTAACTTTGCACAATACTGCAGATAAAAATTCTTTTGTTTTTTCTGCGAGTGAAGAATTTACCAAAGTTAATGTTGCTTCACCAAAAGATAAAAAATTCCCCAAAATGACCCAAGCTGAAGCTAAACTTTTGACTAATTTGCTTAAAGAGCAAAAATATTGTCTTGATGATTCAGGTTATCCAAGCTTCATCATCACGTCACGCCAGGAAAAAATTTATGATATGACATTTGCTCACTTAATTGAGCAAAATTACAATGCTCGTCCAATTGCGCCGCGAATGTATTTTGGTCAGTGTAAAAAAGAATAATCTTCTCTGTTAAGGATTTCAAATTTAAGAAATTGGAAATCAATTTTAATTTAATTTATTTACGATCATGAATAACATAATGTCTTTTATGGTAATGAGGACAATCTTCATTTTTGCCTCAACTGCTTTTTCAATTCTTGTTGTTATGCTGGTTCTAAATATCATCACTGTTGATGAGGTTGCTGTTATTCTTAAGATGTCGCCTGAGGCAACAAATGCCCTAAAACTTGTGTTATCAAGAGTTCAAGAAGTTTCGGGAAATATTATCGACATAATATCGCAACTGCTAACTAAATTATTTAGCTGGGCTGGTGTTGATGTTGATTTAAGTAAAATCAAAGTTGATGTTCATCAAGGCGCTGGTAGCTCTGTTGCGGCAGATCCCGTAGCTCCAAATAAATAGGCAACCATAAAAACAAGTGATCCCGATTCTAAACTTTTTCAGGCTACTCGCTTTATTTTTGCTTTGTTTAACAATCTATCTATTTGATAAAAATAAAGCGGTTTATTATTTTTTAAAATTCGCTGGTCCTTCATTTATAAAGCTTGGTCAAATTCTGTCGGTACGACCCGATCTGGTCGGAGAAGAGATGGCAAAAATTCTTTCGAGTTTTCAAGATCGCCTTCCTCCATTTCCCCAATCTATTGTTAAAGAAATTCTTACTCATGAATTTGGTCCTCAGGCTGAAAATTTTTTTGCGGAATTTAATTTTACTCCAGTTGCATCAGCCTCAATTGCTCAAGTTCACAAAGCAAAATTAAAAGACGGAACCGATGTTGCTGTAAAAATCTTGCGTCCTCAAATTGCTAGAATCATGAATCGCGATATTCACACTTTACGATTATTGATAAAAATCATCTCCTGCTTTTCTAAATATTTAGCCAAAAGCTTTTTAGATGTTGCTCGCCTTCTAAAACAAGTGTCGCGCGACGAACTTGATCTTTTGCGCGAAGCTGCAAACGCCTCACGCTTAAAAGAAGATTTACAAGGTCTTGAAGGCTTTTATGTGCCAAAAATTTTCTGGAAAGATTCAACTTCCAAAGTTTTGGTTTTAGAGTGGTTGAACGGAATTCCTTTTTCTAATAGCAAAGCTATCGCGGAATCAAAATTTGATAAAAAACAAATCGCCAGAAATTTTGTAATTAGTTATTTTGAGCAAGTTTATACTCACGGTTTTTTTCACGCCGACATGCATCCGGGCAATCTATTCTTGCTCAGAAGTGGTGATATTGGCGTAGTTGATTTTGGTATCATGGGAAAAATCGATAAAAAAACCCGCATCGCGATTGCGGAAATTTTAATCGGCTTTTTACAGCGCGATTATAAAAGAATTGCAGAAATCCACATTGAAATCGGTTTAGTGCCTCCCAGAACTAATGTTGATGAGTTGGCATTGTCATGTCGCAAAATTGGTGAAACTATTGTCGGAAGCTCGGTAAAAGATGTTTCTGTAGCACAACTTTTGACTAATTTAATTATCATGACTCGCGATTATAAAATGGTAACGCGTCCGGAATTATTATTGTTGCAGAAAACCCTGCTTCTAGTTGAAGGTGTTGGCATGACTCTCGATCCAAATTTAAATATTTGGGATTTAGCGCGTCCGTGGGTAAAAAAATGGGCAAAAAAAAATATTGGTTTTGATGCTAAAATCCGCGATTCAATTCTCGATTTAATTACACTGGGCAGAAAGTTTTTAAGAGAGCTTTAATTTTTAACTGACGAGGAGTTTTGAATGACATTTAAAATTTCATCAAAAGAGCAATATCTTGAGCAATATCAATCGTCAATTCAAGATCCGCAAAAATTTTGGTCAGAAATTGCCGATAATTTTTTCTGGTTTGAAAAATGGCAAAAAACCATGAATTGCGATTTATCAAAAGCACAAATTTCTTGGTTTGAAAATGCTAAAACTAATATTTCTTATAATTGCCTCGACCGCCATTTGGAAAAGCTGGGCGATAAAATTGCCATCATTTGGGAATCGAATGACCCAAATATTGAAAGTCAAAAAATCACTTACAAAGAACTCTATGAACAAACTTGTCAATTCTCTAATTTATTGCTTGCACGCGGTATAAAAAAAGGCGATCGAGTTTGTATTTACATGCCAATGATTTTACAAAGCGCAATTGCAATGCTTGCTTGCGCTAGAATTGGGGCGGTTCATTCTGTGGTTTTCGCCGGTTTTTCAGCGCAGGCTTTGGCAGGAAGAATTCAGGATTGCGCTGCCAAAATGCTGATTACTTCTGATTTACTTGTTCGCGGTGACAAAAAAATTGAGCTTTTTAAAATTGCTAAAGAAGCTTTAACACAATGCGCAAATGTTGAATCGGTGATAGTCTATCAAAGATCACAACAAGAAATTTCGGGCAAAAATATTCTCATTTGGCAAGACGAAATCAAAAAATATAAAAGCATAAATAAAGCTGAAATTATCGATTCTAACGATCCACTTTTTATCTTATACACATCTGGCTCAACCGGAAAACCAAAAGGCATTTTACACGCAACGGCGGGTTATATGGTTTACGTCGGATATTCTTTTCAAAATGTTTTTCAATATCAGCAAGATGATATCTATTTTAGCAGCGCCGATATTGGCTGGATAACGGGTCACAGTTATTTGATCTATGGTCCGCTTTTAAACGGTGCTACAAGTCTAATGTTTGAAGGAATACCAACTTATCCTACAGCCAGCCGCTTCTGGGAGGTTATAAAAAAACATAAAGTTAATATTTTTTACACCGCGCCAACCGCAATTCGTTCTTTAATGCAAAAAGGTGATAAGTTTATTGAAGGACAAGATTTGTCTTCGTTAAAAACTTTGGGATCAGTCGGAGAGCCAATAAATGAAGAAGCTTGGCAATGGTATTTTGAAAAAGTCGGCAATAAAAAATGTCCGATTGTGGATACTTGGTGGCAAACAGAAACCGGTGGGATTTTAATTTCAACAATGGCTGACATTACCCAAAGCAAGCCATCTTATGCTGGTTTGCCGCTTCCTGGAATTAAGCCAATTTTATTCGATGATTTAGGAAAAGAAATTACTCAAAAAAACAAAAGCGGAAACTTATGTTTCTCACAACCTTGGCCAGGTATGACCCAAGGTATTTGGGGTAACGATGAAAAATTTTTTCAAACTTATTACGACCAATTTCCTGATTATTATTTTTCAGGAGATGCCGCATTTATTGATGAAAATGGTCTTTACCGAATTAATGGCAGAATTGACGATGTAATTAAAGTTTCAGGACATCGCCTTGGAACTGCAGAAATTGAAAATGCTATCAATTCGCATAAGAATGTTTCTGAATCAGCTGTAATTGGCGTTCCTCACGATATTAAGGGCGAAGTAATTCATGCTTTTGTAATTACAAAAAATAATGTCAAAAATATCGAAAATGAAATTATGGGTTTAATTCAAAAGCAGATTGGCTCAATTGCTAAGCCAGAAAAAATTTCCTTTGTTTCTGATTTGCCCAAAACTCGCTCCGGAAAAATCATGCGTCGTATTATAAAAAAAATAGTTGCGGGAGAAAAAGATTTGGGAGATGTTGCGACCCTTGTTAATCCTGAAGTCATCGAACAGTTAAAAAAATTACAATAATGCAACTCACACTTTTAAAAGCTAAAATACATCGCGCAACCGTTACTAAAGCCGATCTTCACTACGAAGGATCAATTTCAATTGATACTGATTTACTTACCGCGGCAGGAATTTTGGTTCATGAAAAAGTTGATGTTTTAAACATTAATAATGGCGAGCGTTTTACGACTTATACAATTCCAGCTCAAGCTGGTTCAGGTGCGATTCAAGTTAATGGCGCGGCAGCAAGAAAAGTTCATGCCGGCGATCATGTGATTATTATTTCTTATGCTTCGTTTGAAGAAGAAGAGGCGAGAAAATATAAGCCAACCATTATTTTGGTGGATGACCATAATCGTCCGAAGAAATAGTAGAACACAACCACTTGCAATTAAAAAAACCAACCTTTAAGGTGCGCCGCCTCTTTGGACGTACCCCCCAAAAAAAACAAGAAATCTCTTAAATATTTAGGTGAATTATGAAAAGAACTTGGCAGCCGAGCAAAATCGTGCGCAAAAGAAGACACGGTTTTAGATCTAGAATGGCAACAGTTGGCGGACGTAAAGTTCTTGCCCGTCGTCGCTTAAAAGGTCGCGCATCTTTATCGGTTTAAATTTATAAGGCTGGCCAACGGGTCAGCCTTTACCTCTTTTCGATGACCCTTCGCATATTACAAATAAAGAAATCCGCAGAATTCCAAAAAATTGGCAAAAAAGGTTTGAAGTTTTACTCAAAAACTATCCTTTTACTTTCGCATCCTACTTCGCAAAATTATTTCCAGAATTTATCAGAAGGCAAAAACGCCATCGATTTTTGTCGTATTGGTTACACTGTCAGCAAAGTTGTTGGCAATGCCGTAATTCGCAATCGCGCCAAAAGAAGATTGCGCGAAGTTTTTCGGGAATTGGCTTTGATTTATGCCAAAAATCACTTTGATTATGTTGTAATTGCGCGCAAAGAAATTGCCGAATCTAATTTTGAAAAAATTTCTAATGATTTGAAATTTTGCTTAAAGAGAATTCATCAACCTCAATCTTCTAAAAAAACTTTACCTAAACATGATTCCAAATCACATGATTCCAAAGCCTAAAAAAAGTAAAATCATTTACTTTTTCTTTGCTTTTTTCGCCATAGTTTTGGCGGTGAATATTTTTTATATTTATATTTCTAAAAAAACTTGGCGCGGCGTTGTAACTGATGATCCTTATCACAAAGGCTTAAATTATAATGATACACTGAAAGAAGTGGCTAAACAGAAAGTTTTGGGGTGGACCGTAAAAGTTGATTTCAGGTCAGGTGTTACAAAACAAGGAATTTTAATGGTAACTGTGCAAGATAAAAATCTACGCTACATCAATGACGCAAAAATTTATGCAACCTTTAAGCGCCCGACTCAAGAAGGTTCAGATTTTGTTTTGCCAGTGCCTTATGAAGATGGAATTTACAAAGCGCGAGTCAACTTTCCTCTAGAAGGTCAATGGGATGGAGAAGTGGCGGTTAGAAAAGACCAAGACACTTATCAGGATGTTAGAAGATATGTCATTCAATGATAAATCCATGCCTTCATTGCGGCGAAGATACTAAAAAAATTGAGGAAGAATTTTGTTGTCTCGGATGCGCCGCAGCATATAAAATCATTAATAAATTCGGCTTCGAAAATTATTATAAATTGCGCGAAATTGATCCGGCGGTTCGAAAAATAAAGCCAGAAGTTGCTGATGAAATTGATGTTTCAGAATTTATTTTTAAAGAAAAAGATGGCTCAAATTCTGTCTCTTTGATGGTTCAGGGCTTGCATTGCGCTGCTTGTGTTTGGCTGATTGAAAGCATTTTAAAAAAACAAGAAGCTGTTATTTCTGCCCGCATAAATCTTTCTAAAAAAACTTTGTATTTACGTTGGTTAGGAGATGAAAAAACCGGCAATGATTTGGCGCATTTAATCAGTGAAATCGGTTACAAACTTTTGCCTTTTGATGAAGAAATTTTAAATAGCGCTGAAAAAAAATATAATGATTCAATTTTGCGCGCGCTTGCCGTTGCTGGTTTCGGCGCTGGAAATATTATGCTATTTTCCTTCTCATTATGGTTTTCTGATGTTGTTGATATGGGAAGTGGCACCCGAAATTTATTCCAGTTTTTTTCCTCATTAATCGCACTTCCAGTTATAATTTATTCAGCGCGACCATTTTTTATATCAGCTTTCCGCTCAATAAAGGCGGGCTATCCCAATATGGATTTGGCGATTTCAATTGCCATTTTTCTAGCTTGTATTGTTAGCCTTCTCGAAACTTTTCGTAACGCCAATCACGTTTATTTTGATTCGGCGGTAATGCTGATTTTCTTCTTGCTGATTGGTCGCTATCTCGATTTAAAAGCGCGTAAAAAAGCTTTCGCAATTGCATCGGAATTTGCCATGCTTTCAGCAAGTTTTGGTCGCGTTGAAGAGGATGCGAAAATTAGAATTCTGCCGATAAAACAATTGCAAAAAGGTATGATTTTAATTGTTGCCGTTGGAGAAAAAATTGCAGCTGATGGCATTGTGATTGAAGGCGAAAGCGAGCTTGATACGGCACTGATTACTGGCGAAACTATGCCGAGAAAAATTGCTCTAAATCAAGAAGTTTTTGCTGGCACAATTAATCTGATTGCGCCACTAAAAATTCGCATCACAAAATCGGCGCAAAATAGTTTATTATCGGAAATAATTCGCTTGAGCGAAGAAGTTGAAAATAAAAAAAATCACTACATTCGCATCAGCGATACGCTTTCAAAATTTTACACACCAGCTGTTCATATTTTGGCATTTCTAACTTTTTTGCTGTGGTGTTTTTATTTTAAATCGGGCTGGGAAATTGCTTTAATGAATGCGACTGCGGTTTTGATTATAACTTGTCCGTGCGCTTTGGCACTGGCTGTACCGATTGTGCAAACGATTGCAATTTCTAATTTTATCAAGAAAGGAATCTTAGTAAAATCAGGCGAAGCGCTAGAAAAAATTCGCGCAATTGATGTGATTGTTTTTGATAAAACCGGAAGTTTAACAATTGGCAAACCTAAGCTGGTTGATATTAAGATCTTAAAACAAGTTCAGGATGACGGAATTTTGGAGGAAAAAAATTTCTATCTAAAACTCGCCGCATCTCTTGCGCAAAAAAGTCGTCATCCAATTTCTCAAGCAATTTCTGCCAGCTATCACGAAAATTTAGAAGAGCTGCAAATCCATGAAAAACAAGGCTTTGGACTCGAAACAAATTTTTGGGGCAAGAATTTAAAATTAGGCAGAAAAGATTTTTGCGATATTAAAAATAGTTTTGAAATAACCAAAAATTTTCTCACCTGCTTCATGAAATTTGGCGAAGATGAAATAGTTTTTTTATTTGAAGATGCGCCAAAAATTGATGCCAAAATCGTGATCGAAAAATTACAAAAAATGGGTAAAAAAATTATTTTGCTTTCAGGAGACAATCAAAAAACCGTAGAAAATATTGCGCAGAAAATGGCAATTTCAGAATTTTATTTTGAACAAACTCCAGTTTCAAAAGTGAATTTCTTAGAAAAATTAAAAGCTAAAAATCAAAAATTTATTATGATTGGAGATGGTCTTAACGATGCTCCAGCTTTGGCTTTAGCCGATGTTTCAATTTCCTTTTCCAAAGCTTCAGACATTTCGCAAAATATTGCTGATATTATAATTCAGGGTCAAAAACTAATGCCGATTATTTTGATAATAAATTCTGCCAAAAAAACCATTTCTCTAATGAAGCAGAATCTTTTTATCGCCTTGATTTATAATCTAATTGCCGTTCCTTATGCCATTATGGGGCATGTGGTTCCGCTAACTGCAGCAATTGCAATGTCTTCATCTTCGCTTTTAGTTTTGTTTAATTCTTTGCGCATGAATAAAATTAAATCTTAAAATCATGTCTGTGCTGCTTTTTTTAATTCCGATAACTCTTGCTTTAGGTTTGCTTGGTCTTGGTTGTTTTTTATGGAGTTTGAAGAGTAAGCAATATGAAGATTTGCAAGGTTCGGCAAGTAGAATTTTATTTGATGATTCTATTGACGATCAAAAGCGTAAAGAGCGAAAATAAGCGTTGTCTTTTTGTCGAGTGCTAATTACTTTTTGAGGCAATTCACTCCCTTTAAAAAGCATCAATAATTTCTGCAAAAAATGAGAAAAATTTCAGCCAAAAATCTTGTGATTTTTCTGGGCTTAATTATTGCTTCATGTTCAGCAAAAAATGACCCACAAACTAAAATTAGAATTGTTGATTTGCAGGGAAAATCTCACCCTGTTGCAACCAGAATTCCTGATTTAAACACTCAAGTTTTAGCTTCTCAAGGCAGATTGCAGGAAGAACAAACTGTTATCAAAAATTCTACTACTGAAACTAATTCACAACCTCCTAATCCTTCTAATAATTCTGCTTTTTCCAGTCAAAATTTGGCTGTTTTGCGATCAAATCCATCGCAAGCTTCAGCAATTCCGGTTATAAATAATCAATCTCAAACAGCTCAATCTTCAAATGTAATGATTGGTGGCAGTTCAATGCAAAAAGAGCAAACCGTTGAATATGATTTATCGAAACCCGATGAAGCAGAAATGGCGTCGAGCAAAAAAGTTAAATTTAAGGTTGGTCAAAAAGCCGTAGTTTCTGAAAGTGTAGCTGGAAAAATCAAGGGATTCTTCGCTCAGGTTGGATCGTTTTCAACCATGAATAGCGCCGATAAAACTTTAGCCTCAATGAAAAAATTCCATAAAGGTCAAATTGAAATTGTTGATGGCGATAAAACAATTTATCGAGTATTGTTGGGACCGTTTCCAAATCTTGCTAAAGCTAATGAAATGATTAAAAAAATTAAAACTTCTGGTCACGAAGCAATCCTTGTGAGGAATAAATAGAAATGAAATTTTTGAAGAAGTTTTTGCCCGAATTGTTATGCTCATTGCTTTTACTCGTCTCTTCTTGCGCTTGGTCTTCTTTAAAAAAAGTTAATGCTTACAACGCTGTTTTTGACAAAAAATATGGTAAAGAAGTTGAGAAAATCAGGGCAACAAGAGCGCCGACGCAAGAAATCAATAAAGAAATAACCACAATTCAGCCGCCAACAGAAGATGAAATGCGCGCTATCAATAATAAGTCCGGAGACAATTATTATGCTTATACCGATGTTAGCAAATTCGGTGAAAAAGGGCCGCAAAATTACTTGCCAAATGGTGAATTTTACGAAGCTTCAAGAAGCAAAAATCCCTCCAATACCTTGCCACCGAATATGTTTCAGGTAAGTTATAATACCGCGCTTCATCCACCTTTTCGTAGGTTTGGCGCTGAGTTTGACCGAATTGTAATTCCAACCTCAGATGTTTATGGTGTTAAAACTGAAATGTCAGAAAAGTCCTATTTACTTGCTGGCAATAATTCACTGCAAAAAAATATTGATCAGATTAATGCTGAAAAAACCGCCGAAGATATTGAAATGAGTGAAGCTCTGATCAATGAGCAAAAGCAATTGCGTCGCAAACAAAGAATGCAAAAAACTTTTGGCGACGATTCTCTAGAAATAGCTTTGCTTGAAAATGATTCGGAAAAAACAGAAAAAATTTCCG
The DNA here is from genome assembly GCA_945862455.1 of Rickettsia typhi. Classification (GTDB taxonomy): domain Bacteria; phylum Pseudomonadota; class Alphaproteobacteria; order Rickettsiales; family UBA1997; genus UBA2645. Next base: position 23,618 of record CAMAXU010000007.1, read on the forward strand.
ATAAAAAAGCGGAAATCAAAATTAAAGTTAAGCCCGCTCCAGATCAAAAAAATCAACAAGGTGACTTTTCTGAAATGGTTCAAAAAATTCTCAAAAATTAATCGAAATGAAGAATTTGGTTAAAAAAGCCCAATTTTTATTTTGTCTGCTGTTTATATTCTTTGCAGTACAGGCGAAAGCCGAAGATTCTATTGGCAACCTTCCGGCGGAATTGGCAGACGTAAAATTCTATTTTTTAATTGATGCTGATACCAAGGAAATTTTATTGTCAAAAAATCCTGATGTAAGAATTGCGCCATCATCAATGACTAAAATCATGACGGCCTACGTCGTTTTCGATCAAATTAAAAAAGGTCGAATCACTTTCGAAAATCAATGTCTGATTGGAAAAGATGCTTGGCGTAAATCTGGTTCAAGCATGTTTTTGAACTATGGCGATGTGGTTTCAATTGAAGATTTGGTGCGTGGCTTGCTCGCAGTTTCGGGAAATGACGCTGCGATTGCTTTGGCTGAAAGCACCGCTGGCGGCTTCAGTAATTTTATTGATTTGATGAATTCAAAAGCGCGCGAACTTGGCTTGAAAAATAGTCGTTTCCGCAATCCGCACGGCTTGAATGAAGAAGGGCATTATATGAGTGTTCGCGATTTGGCTACTTTGGCAATTGCGCTTCAAGATAAATTTCCACAATATTCCCACTATTTTGGCATCACTGAATTTACTTACAGAAATATTACGCAACATAGTCGCAATCCTTTGATTAAAGGAAATTACGATGGCGTAGTTGGTGGTAAAACCGGACATACTAACGAAGGCGGTTACGGCGTTATAGGTACGGTGAAGCGCGATAATCGACGTTTAATCGGCGTTGTAAATAAGGCTAGAACTCCAAAACAAAGATCAGCTGCTATCATCGAAATGTTTGATTATGGTTTTGATAATTACAAAAAAATAACTCTGTTTGAAAAAGGTCAAAATGTAGCAAGTCTTAAAGCTTGGTTGGGCAGCAAGTCAAAAGTTAAAGTTATGACCAGTAACGAAGTTTCTTTTAACTTGCCGCGCGAAAAAGCGGTTGATGACATAAAAGTTAGCGTCAAATATAAAAGCCCGCTTTATGCACCAATTACAAAAGGCACTCAAGTTGCGAATTTGTTGGTTGAAATACCAGGATACAAATCTTTTGAATATCCACTAATTGCCGAGGAAAAGATTGGCAAGGCGGGATATTTTGAAAGAATACGTCAAATTCTGCGCTATAAAATAGCAAATTTCTTAAATAAAATTTCTTAAAAAATGGACATAAAATTATTAATGCGTCAAGCGCAAGAAGTGCAAAAAAAGATGCAAAAAATTCAAGAAGATTTGACAACTCAAGAATATGAAGGTTCTGCTGGCGGAGGAATGGTGAAAGTTTTAATTACGGGTGGTGGTTTAGCGCGTAGAGTCAACATTGATCCAGCTTTAATCAATGTTGCTGAAAAAGAAATTTTGGAAGATCTTTTGATTGCGGCTTTTAATGATTCCAAGAAAAAATCAGATGACGCCTCTTCAAATTCAATTCGTTCTGCAACCAATGGAATGGCTCTTCCAGCGGGATTTAAGTTTTAAAGATACCAATAATCCTAAATCCAACGAAGTTTGAATTTAAATAGATTAAATATATGCAAATCAAGCTTTGCGGCTTTACAGATCAAGAATCAATCCAAACCGCAATTAATCAAAAGTGTGATTTTATTGGTTTTGTTTTTTGTAAAGAATCTTCGCGTTTTATAACTCCAGAAAAGGCCGCAGAAATTTCAGTTCAAATTCCAAATTCAATTAAAAAAGTTGCTGTTGTTGTTGATGCTGATTTTAATTTTTTAGAAGAAATTTATCAAAAATTATCCCCAGATTTTTTCCAATTTCATGGTTTAGAAAATCCAAATTTCTTAAAAGAATTCCGCAAGAAATTTCCTCAAATAAAAATAATTAAAGCCTTTAGAATCAGTGAAGAAGATGATTTAGACCAGATAGAAAATTATGAAAACTGTGTCGATTATTTTCTTTTTGATGGCTCCAAAGCTGGAAGTGGAAAAAAATTTAACTGGCAAATTCTAAAAAATTATCATGGCAAAAAAGATTGGTTTTTAGCTGGCGGATTAAACATTGAAAATATCGAAGAAGCCTTGAAAGTAACGGGTGCAAAGATGATCGACATTTCTTCGGGAATTGAAAAAATTCGTGGTCAAAAATCGTCGCAATTAATCAAGGAATTTATGAAAAAAATTAAAACTTTATGCTTGTAAAAATCAGAAATTTTTTATTTGGAAATCCGCGCGATCCTTTTGATAAAGCAACGCGCCATAATCTTTCATTGGTGGCATTTTTAGCGTGGGTTGGTCTTGGTGCGGATGGTATTTCATCTTCTTGTTACGGTCCGGAAGAAGCATTTTTGGCGCTTGGAACTCACGAAGAGTTGGCGATTTATTTGGCGATCGCAACCGCATTTACGGTTTTCATTATTTCTTACGCTTACACGCAAGTTATCGAACTTTTCCCTAATGGCGGCGGCGGCTATCGCGTTGCAACCAGATTGCTTGGAAAGCATGCTGGACTTATTTCTGGATCGGCGTTGATTATTGACTATGTACTTACAATTTCAATTTCAATTGCTAGTGGCATCGATGCGATTTTTAGTTTTATGCCGCCAGAATTTCAGAAGGCTAAATTATTGGTGGCGATGCTGATGGTGGGATTGCTAGCGATTCTTAATTTGCGAGGGATGAAAGAATCAATCAAGTTTTTGCTGCCGATATTTTTAGGTTTTATAATCACGCATTTTGCATTAATCATTTACGGTATTGTTGCACATCATTATGGCTTGGCGAAGCTTGTACCGCAAGCGATTGCAGAAACTCATGAGTTAAAAGAATCGGCGGGATTAATTTTTATTATATCGCTTTTCTTAAAAGCTTTTTCGATGGGTGGCGGTACTTATACCGGTTTGGAAGCGGTGTCCAACAATGTAAATACATTATCAGAGCCACGAGTTCGAACTGCAAAACTAACAATGTTTTTAGTCGCGATTTCATTGGCCTTCATGGCGGCTGGAATCATACTGCTTTACCTACTTTGGGGCGTGAATAAAGTTGAGGGGCAAACTTTAAATGCTACTGTTTTTTATATTTTAACTGAAACTTGGAATTACGGCGATATTGAATTTGGTCAATTCATCGTGCCAATCACATTAATTTTTGAAGCGGGACTATTATTAGTTGCAGCTAATACTGGATTTTTGGCAGGTCCAAATGTGGTGGCGAACATGGCAAGCGATGAATGGATGCCAAAATCTTTCAGTTCGCTTTCAAGTAGATTAGTAGTCAAAAACGGCATTTTATTCATGGCGATTGCCGCGATTGCAACCTTGATAATCACCGGCGGCTCAGTTCACATTTTGGTCGTGCTTTATTCAATTAACGTATTTATCACTTTCTCAATGTCACTTTTGGGATTAAGTATTTACTGGATGCGCAACCGCAAAAGAAAGCCTCATTGGCGGAGAAAACTTTTAACTTCTGGTGTTGGCTTTATCGTTTGTTTCGGAATTTTAATCATCACAATTTTTGAGAAATTCTATGAAGGCGGTTGGGTAACTTTGCTTATCACTTCAGTTTTTATAGGTATGGGTTTGATGATCAAAGGCATGTATCGCAAACTTAAAATGCGCCTCATGCAAAAAGAAATGCAATTTTATGGCTATGATGATATCGCGCCAAGTCAGGATTGGCTAGAAGAGGCGGACAAATCTTCTCCAACTGCAGCAATTATAGTTGACCAAACTTTTGGCAGTGGCATGAATTGTTTGCTTGAAATCAAAAAATTATTCCCCGGAATTTTTAAGAATTTTATTTTTGTAACCGTAGGCGAGGTTGATTCCAACACTTTCCGTGAAGAGAAAAGATGGCGTGAAATGCGCAGAAGAACAAAAGCGACTTTGCGTAAATATAAAAATTATTGTAATGCTAATGGTCGTTTTGCCAAAGCTTATGTCGGTTATGATACTGATATTGTTGAGAAGTTAACTCAACTTACTGATCGTGTCGCTAAGGATTATCCAAGCACGGTTTTCTTTGGTACAAAATTCATCTTTGATAATGAAAACGTATTTACGCAAGTATTGTTCAACCACGTGCCATATATTATGCAAAGACGTTTGCATGTTAAAGGTTTAAACATGGTGATTTTGCCGATGAAGATTTAGCATGATAGATCCAAGTAAAAATCTATTGCAGCTCGCGCGCCCTTTTTTCAAAAGCATTCATCATTTTTTCTGTCGCTTTCTCAAAAATTACTCCAATCATTTTTGTTAAGAAAAATGAGTTAAATTCAAAATCGATAAAAAATTCAATCTCACATCCGCCATTTGCAAGATCACGAAATTTCCATTTATTTATTAATTTTTTAAATGGTCCTTCAATTGCCACAACATCAACAAAATAGCTGTTTTCTGCAGTTTTTCCGTGAGTTACGTCGGAGCGATATTTCTCAAAAAAATTCTTAAAATTAATCAATAAATCAGCGCGCAAATTTTCTTCAGAAATAATCTCGACAATTTTTGTATGTTTGCACCACGGCAAAAATTCTGGATATTTTTCAATATTCATCACCAATTGATACATTTTTTGCGCTGAATGTGGAACTGTGCGAATTTCAGTAAAAGCAGGCATTATCTAATCTCGTCAATTTTTGCGGCTAGAATAAAATCATTTTCTGCGAGACCGTTAACTTTGTGTGTCTGAATTGAAATTTTGCAATAACCCCAAGTAAAATCGATATTTGGATGATGCTGTTCTTCTTCTGCAATCGCCGCAACTTTTTTTACAAATTCGAGCGCTTCAAGAAAATTTTTGAATTTAAATTCTTTTAAAATCCATTTACCATCTGGCGAAATTGACCAGTTTTTTAGACCAGTCATATATTCATCAACCATGTCGCGATCGAATGATTTTGAACCATCAGTGCATGGGACACATTTTTTTTCTTTTAATTCTAACATACATACCTCGTATTTACATTTTGAAATTTTTCATTTCTTCGGAATCCATCATTTCTTGCATTTTTTTCGGGTCGATTTTTCCAACTTTTTTCATCATTTTTTGCATTTGCTTATATTTTTTAAGCAAACGATTAACCTCTTGAATTGTGCTGCCAGCACCGCGAGCGATGCGATGTTTGCGCGAAGAATTTAGAATATCGGGATTTGCTCTTTCTTTTTGTGTCATCGATAAAATCAACGCTTCTTGCATTTTTATTTCTTTTTCAAAACCGCCTAACTTTCCTAATTGCTCTTTTATTTTACCCATTCCTGGTAGCAAATTGACAATGCTACCAATGCCGCCCATTTTTTTCATGTTGCGAATTTGCGATAATAAATCATCTAAATCAAATTGACCTTTTTGCATTTTCTTGGCGGCTTTTTCCATTTCTTTGGCGTCAAAAACTTCTTGCGCTTTTTCAACCAAAGAAACCACGTCGCCCATGCCGATTATGCGTGAGGCAATACGATCAGGATTAAACTCATCAAGCTCTTCTAATTTTTCGCCAATACCAATAAATTTAATCGCACAATTAGTTGCAGCTTTCATAGTTAAGGCTGCGCCACCACGCGAATCGCCATCTAGACGCGTTAAAATTGTGCCGGTTAATTTTAATTTTTCGTTAAAACTTTTAGCAACATTTACCGCATCTTGACCAATCATTGCATCAACCACAAGCAAGATTTCTGAAGGCTCAACTGCTTTTTCAATATCAATTAATTCGCGCATTAATTCGTCATTAATGTGAGTGCGTCCTGCGGTGTCTAAAATTAAAATTTCATAACCACCATCTATGGCTTTTTGTTGGGCTTTTTTAGCTAAAAAAAGTGGTGTTTTTGCGCCATCAAATTCATCAAAATCAACCGCAACTCTTTGGGATAAAATTTTTAACTGTTCGGCAGCGGCTGGTCTGTAGGTGTCGAGAGAAGCGAGTAAAACTTTTTTGTGATTTTTATTTTTAAAACGCAGAGCTAGTTTTCCAGAAGTTGTAGTTTTACCAGCGCCCTGCAAACCAACCATCAAAATCACAATTGGTGGTTTGAGGTTTAAATTAATTTCGGCTTTTTCTCCTCCTAATAATTTCACCAATTCATCATGAACAATTTTCACCACCATTTGTCCGGGTGAAACACTTTTTACAACTTGTTGCCCCAAGGCTTCAGCTTTAACTTTCTCAATAAATTCTTTGGCAATTGGCAAAGAAACATCGGCTTCCAAAAGCGCAATTCTGATCTCGCGCATTGTGGCATTTAAATCATCTTCGGAGATGAATTTTTTGCCAGAAATTGTGTCGAAAATGCGAGTAATTTTTCCTGAAAAGTTATCAAACATCGAAAAGATTTTTTATGTTAGTTGGAATTTTTTTTGGGCGAAAATTATCGGCGGCAACGCAGACAATTTCTACATTTAAGGTCGATAAAATTTTATCTGATCTTTTGATTTCTTGCTGCATAACAATTGATGCGGCGTGAATTTCTTTTACTGCAACTGTAACCTTAACCAAATCATCAAGTTTAGCCGGCGAAATATATTCAATCTGACATTTACGAACTACAAAAACTAAATTTTCTGTCGCAGCTAATTCAGATTGTGAAATATTTAAAGCACGCAAAAAATCGGTGCGGGCGCGCTCGAAAAATTTTAAATAATTAGCGTAATAAACCACGCCGCCGGCGTCGGTGTCCTCAAAATAAATGCGATAAGTAGCAAAAAAATTATTCAACATTGGCGTAGCAATTCGGGGTTTCGTAAAGTTTGATTGCAACGCATTTCACGTTTTTATCGGCAAAAAGTTTTGGGCAAATTTCGCTAAAAATATAATGGGCGATATTTTCAGCGGTTGGATTTTGCGCCATATAATAAATTTTTTGTCCCGTTATTTCAGCAATTTTTTCACCCAATTTTTTATCTTTAATCGACAAAATTGTGTTATGATCAAAATTGTCGTCGATCCAGCCGCCGAGCACTTCGCGAATCACACCAAAATCAATTACGCGACCTAAATTATCTAAATCAGCGGCGACAAAAGTTGCCTCTAAGCAATAACGATGTCCATGCAACATTTTGCATTTGCTTTCGTGGTTTATAATGCGGTGTGCGGCATCGAATTCAATTCGTCTGGTGCAAGTTATCATTTAAAAAATTGATTTTTGTTTTTGTGAAATGTGAAATGCTTTTTTAGGCTTTGATGCCAGAATTATCAACCTTCTTTAAGCTATGGAAGAAATCATAAAAAAACTGAAATTTGATCAAAGTGGATTAATTCCAGCAATTGCTCAAGACGCAAAAACATCAGAAGTTTTGATGATGGCGTGGATGAATGAAGAAAGTTTGCGCCTTACAATATCAAGCGGTTACGCCACTTATTTTTCGCGTTCTCGAAAATCTTTATGGAAAAAAGGCGATACTTCCAAACATTTACAAGAACTGGTTTCAATCAATGCAGATTGTGATTTCGATTGTATTTTATTGAAAGTAAATCAAATCGGTGCCGCTTGTCATACCGGCGCAAAAAACTGTTTTTTCAATAAAATTTAAGAGATTGTTTCATGAATTTGACTTGGCTAGAAATCAGCAAAAATGCGCTTTTGAATAATATTTCAGAAATCAAAAAACGAATTCCCAAAAAAACAAAATTTATCGCGGTTGTAAAATCTAACGCCTACGGACATGGTCTTTTAGAAGTTGTCAAAACTATTTCCAAAAATGTTGATTATTTTGCGGTTTACAGTTTTGACGACGCACTTTTATTGCGGGCAAAAAAAATAACAAAACCAATTTTAATGTTGGGGCGCGTGTTTCCAGCGCAGCTTTCTTTGGCAATAAAAAATAATATCGAATTGTCGGTTTCTAATTTAGATATTTTAAAAGCAGCGCAAAAATTTTCAGGCAATAAAAAAATTTCAATTCATCTTTGCCTTGATACTGGCTTGGGTCGCGACGGTTTTATTTTTTCTGATTCTAAAAAAATTCTGCAACTTTTAGCGCATAAAAATATTGAAGTGAAAGGTTTATACACGCATTTCGCAGCCTCCGATGATAGCGCTTTTAATGCCTACACAAAAAAACAAGTTGCAGAATTATTGCAATGGAAAAACGAGTTAGCAAAAATTGATATTAATCCTTTGATCCATGCCAGTTCTACGGCGGGAACTTTTATTTCCGATTTTGAATGTTGTTTTGACGCAGTAAGAATTGGCGGTGGAATTTATGGATTATGGTCATCGCAAGAAGTTTTTGATTTGCATAAAAACGAAACAAATTTATTGCCAGTTTTAGCTTGGAAAGCCGTGATTGTTGAGTTAAAAGAGTTGCCAAAAGGCGCGCATATTTCTTACGGCTGCACTTTTACTTTACAGCGCGATTCAAAAATTGCAATTTTACCAGTTGGTTATTTTGACGGAATTCCCAGAATTTCTTCGAGAAAAAGTCGAGTTTTAGTCAATGGAATCAAGGTTCCGCAGCTTGGACGCGTTACGATGAATATGATTGTGGTTGATGTAACTGATGTGAAAAAAATTAAAGTTGGCGACATCGCAACAATTATTGGCAGCGAAAAAAAACAAGTGGTAAGCGCCGAAGATTGGGGCGATTGGTCGGGATCTTTTAATTATGAAATTACGACGCGGATTAATCCGAATTTGATTAGAAAATTAATAAGTTAAAAAATGATAAATAAAGACAATCTAAAAGTTTTGCTAAACGTCCTTAAATTCAAGGAAAAGAACGATATTTTTACCAAATATTTTCTAGAAATAGACGCGCATCTAAAAGTTGATTTCAGAAAAAGTGAGCTTGTTTATCCAATAGAAAAAGGCTTCAAAATTCATGGAGAATTTACCTGTAATTTTTCTGCTGATGAAAATTTTATTGTCTTTGAATGCGTAAATCGACTTTTTGAAAAAGGCTACAAACCAGAACATATCGAACTTGAAACAAAATGGAAAGTTGGCCATGGCGCAAGCGGCGGGCGCGCTGATATTTTGATAAAAGATAATTCGGGAAAATCGCTTTTAATTATCGAGTGCAAAAAAGACGAAAGCGAATTTAAAAAAGAATGGAACAACACTTTGCAACGTGGCGGACAAATGCTAACTTACGCCAAGCAAGCTGGAACAACTCAATATGTTTGCCTTTACGTTTCTGATTTTGTTGATGGCAAAGTTTCGCCCAAAAGCCATATTATTTCGCTAAAAGACAACGAAAAACTGCTTGAAGAATTGGCTGACAAAAAGCCTTTATCCTTCAAAGAAGCAAAGGCTTTAGAAGTTGAAGACATTTACAAAGCTTGGAGGGAAACCTACAATCTAGACTTTTCAACCAAAGGAATTTTTGAAGATGACATTTTGCCTTATCAAATTGGCAAACAAAAATATACCGCCCAAGATCTTTTAGAAGTCAGCAGCAAAGACATTCAAAGCAAATATCACGAATTTGCCACCATCTTGCGCCAACACAATGTTTCGGGGCGCGAAAATGCTTTTGATAAATTGGTAAATCTTTTTCTTTGCAAAATTGTTGATGAGTCAAAAAACCCAGAAGATTTAAAGTTCAATTGGAAGGGAATTGCTTATGACAGTTATTTTGACTTACAAGATCGCCTGCAATTGCTTTATCAAGCGGGAATGAAAGAGTTTTTAGCGGAAGATGTGACTTACATTGACGGCGCGGCAATCGACAAAGCTTTTCGTTTTTTTAAAAAAGACCCCGACGCAACCAAAGACACCATCAAAAAATATTTCAGACAGCTAAAATTTTTCACCAATAACGATTTTGCTTTTATCGATGTTCACAACGAAAAGCTGTTTTATCAAAATTCAGAAGTTCTTTTAAAAATCGTGCAAATGCTGCAAGACATAAGGCTGCAAAGCGAAAACCAAAATCAGTTTTTGGGCGATATGTTTGAAGGTTTTTTAGATAACGGCGTTAAACAATCGGAAGGGCAATTTTTTACGCCAATGCCAATTGTGAAATTTATTTTAAATTCTTTGCCTTTGGAAAGCCTAATTCAAGAAAGTGAATTGCCGCCAAAAGCCCTTGATTATGCTTGCGGCGCTGGACATTTTTTAAATGAATTAGCGCTTCAAATAAAACCTTTTGTTCAAAAGCACAAAAAAGCCGACATCACAGAATATTACAAAGAAATCGTCGGCGTTGAAAAAGAATATCGCTTGTCAAAAGTTGCGAAGGTTTCTGCTTTTATGTATGGCCAAGATGAAATAAAAATTACCTACGCCGACGCACTTGGCAACAAAGCCAAACTGCAAGAAAATGAATATTCTATTTTGGTTGCCAATCCGCCTTATGCGGTGAAAGGTTTTTTGCAAACATTGAGCGAAATTGAGAGAAAATCTTTCACGCTTTTTGACTGGCTAGACGAAAAAAACCTTTCAAACAATAACAGCATCGAAACTTTTTTCATTGAAAGAGCCAAACAGCTTTTAAAACCAAACGCCGTTGCGGGCATTATTTTGCCTTCTTCTATTTTGAGCAACGACGCCACCATTTATACCAAAACGCGAGAAATAATTTTAAAATATTTTCAAATCATCGCCATTGCCGAATTTGGCTCGCAAACCTTTGGCAAAACTGGCACCAACACCGTCACTTTGTTTTTACGTCGAAAAGAAGAAAACCCCGCGCCCGCCGAACATTTTAAAAACCGCGTATATTCTTGGTTTGACAGCAACCAAAACGATGAAATTTACAACGACCAAAACCTCATTAACAGCTATTGCAACCACATTGAAATTGAGGCGGCGCATTACAAAACATTGCTCGCAGACAATCCAAGCGATGAATTGTTAAAAACAGAAATGTTTGCGGATTACAAAAAATCTTTCGAAAATTTAACCGAGATTAAAAACCTAAAAAAGCCGAATAATTCTTTTGGCAAAAAACCAAAAGCCGAACAAGAAAACGAGCTTAACCGAAGATTTACCGAATATTTGCGCGAAATAGAAAAAGACAAAATCTATTTCTTTGTTTTGGCTCTTGAAAATAAGCAAAAAGTTTTGGTGGTAAAATGTCCAAACGACAACAAAGAACAAAAGCAATTTTTGGGCTATGAATGGAGCAGCGCCAAAGGAAATGAAGGCATAAAATACGTCAACCAATCAAACGTGGCGGCTGAAATTGAGGATGTTGAAACCAAAGAATTGGTTCAAAAAATATCAGGTTTGCACAACATCAACACGCCTTTATATAATCCAAATAACAGAAACGACCCAAGTAAAATAAATCACTATATTCAAGAAAGTTTTTTGGGGAATGAGTTAGCGGTTACGGCGGGTTTGCAGCCTTTTATTGCCTATCACAATTTGGCAGACATGTTGGATTTTTCGAGAACGAATTTTAATAAGCAGATTCAACTTAATTCTAAAAAATTGACAACAATTCAATCTAAATGGGAGTTGGTTAGATTGGGAGAAGTCGCTAATATTGATTGGGGCAATACGAATTTAACCAAAGATATTTATGTCGAAAACTCTCAATTTGATGTATATAGTGCGGCAGGCAAGGATGGAAAAAGTAACTTTTTTGAAAATGATTGTGAGGCAATAATATTATCCGCCATCGGTGCAAGATGCGGTAAATGTTTTTATGCTGTTGGGAAATGGACAGCCATAAAAAATACTATCGTTATAATAAATAGGGCAAATGTCTTAATTAAGTATTTATACGAAATAATTAATGACGAAAGCTTTTGGATTAAATCTGGTTCTGCCCAACCTTTTATAACAATTGGCAATGCTAAGGAGCAAAAAATCCCGCTCCCGCCAAAAGAAATTCAACAAAAAATAGTTGACGAATGCGCCGCAATTGACAACCAAGCCCAAAAAGCCGCCGCCGAAATTGAGAAGGCAAAAGCAGAAATTGAGAATTTATTTTTAGGCTCTTCTCAAAAAGCGATAGAAACAAAAATTAGCAATCTGAATCAGCTTTTAAAAAGAGGAAAATCTACCAAATACGGCAAATCTCTTATTCAGGTAATAAAATCGGGGCAAGCGAGGGGCTACTGCGATTTTAACTTTAAAGAAAGGCATTTTGCGGCGGAAGGCTTTGTTTTGGATGAAAGAAAATTACAAAAAGGCGATTTATTGATAAATTCAACAGGTGTCGGAACTGCTGGAAGGGTAACATTATTTGATTTAGATGGCGATTTTGTAGCAGATAGCCACATAACAATTTTTAGACCAAATCAGAACCTAAATTCAAAATACGCACTTTATTGTTTCGCAAATATAGGGTTTAAAAATATTGAAAAAATGGCTAAAGGATCAAGCGGTCAAATAGAGCTAACTTTGTCAACAATTGAAAACCTAAAAATCCCAGTTCCACCAATTTCCGAGCAAGAAAAATTGGTGAACCAAATCGAAAAACTTGAACAAATAATCGCCAAAAACCAAGCCAAAATTGACGACGCGCCCAACAATAAAAAGGCAATAATGAAAAATTATTTATAACCCCAATCGCGCTTAAAAAATTTCAAAACAGAATGTATAAAAAAATAAAAATTTCTTTGTTTTTAATCTGCTTTTTAGCTTTTGTGAAAAACGCCTCAGCCTTGTCAGAGAAGCCAGAATTGCTTTTGGAAGATCCGAAACGTCCAACCAAAGAAATTAGTAGCGGCTTGGGAATTTCTCAAAAAGAATTTATCGAATGCTTTAAAAATGTGAGACCAGCTCAAGGATCCAATCCAAACACCGCCAAAGTTCACGCTAACAAAAAAATTCTTTTAAGCTGCCTGCAAAAATCAAACCCAACAATCACAAACGAAATGCTGGATGAAGTTATGGATAAATATCGCCCCGGCGGTCATCAGGCGCAAGTTCTGCTCGATCAATAATTTTGAAATTTGGCAAATTTAATCCAACAAAAAAGCTCCGAAGTTTTAAAAACCTCGGAGCTTTTTTATTTATTTCCACATCATGCGTTTAGGTGGCATTTAAGTAGCTAGCTAGGAAAAATTTTAAGATAAACCCTATGCTTTGAGCCCGCTGCCTTACAGTAAATGCCACCCTTTCGCAGGATGTGGAAATAACTTAACTATGAATTTGTCTTTTTTCAACTGCTAAAGCAGCTTCTTTTACTGCTTCGTTGTAAGTTGGATGAGCATGACAAGTTCTGGCAATATCTTCTGAAGATCCGCCAAATTCCATTGCCATAACAACTTCGTGAATTGTATTTCCGGCTTCTCGAGCAATAATGTGAGCGCCTAAAACTCGATCAGTTTTGGCATCGGCCAAGATTTTTACAAAACCTTGATCATCGCTTGTGGCGCGAGCTCGCGAGTTTGCCATCATTGAGAATTTTCCAACTTTGTAAGCAATTCCAGCAGCTTTTAATTCTTCTTCGGTTTTTCCAACTGAAGCAATTTCTGGGTAAGTATAAATTACGTTTGGAATTACATCATAATTTACGTGACCTTTTTGTCCCGCAATAATTTCGGCAACCGCCATTCCTTCATCTTCGGCTTTATGCGCCAACATTGGTCCGGTTGTAACATCGCCAATTACAAAAATATTTTCAACCGATGAGCGCAAATGATTATTTTCAATGAATCCGCGTGGATTTAATTTAATTCCGACATTTTCCAAACCTAAATTTTCAGTGTTCGGGCGGCGACCAATTGCAACCAAAACTACATCCGCAGTTAAAGTTTCTTTTTTACCATTATTTTCTCCTTGGGCAACTGATTCAATTTCAACAACTGCGCCTTTTTTATCTTTTTTAACTGACACAACTTTTGAAGAAAGGCGGAATTTGAAACCTTGCTTTTCCAAGATTCTTTGGAAGTTGCGAGAAACTTCTGCGTCCATTGTTGGCGTGATTTTATCGAGATATTCAATCACTTCAATTTCAGCGCCAAATCTGCCCCAAACTGAACCTAATTCTAAACCAATAACACCAGCTCCAATCACGATCATTTTGCTCGGAACTTTTTCTAAATCTAGCGCGCCAGTTGAAGAAACAATTGTTTTTTCATCAATTTCAACACCCGGTAAATTTGTAACTTCTGAACCAGTTGCGATGATGAAATTTTTAGCAGAAATTTTTTCTTTAGAACCGTCAGCTTTTGTGATTTCAATTGTGTTTTTATCTAAAAATTTTGCCGCACCTTCAAGAGAAGTAACTTTGTTTTTCTTAAACAGACCAGCAATTCCGCCAGTAAGTCCGGAAACGATTTCATTTTTATTGGCGATTAATTTTTTGACATCAATTTTTGGTTTAGAAATTGTAATTCCCAAATTTTCAAATTGATGATCGGCATCATGAAATTTATGCGAAACTTCCAAAAGTGCTTTTGAAGGAATGCAACCAACGTTTAAACAAGTTCCGCCAAGTGTTTTGCGTTTTTCTACACATGCAGTTTTAAGCCCTAATTGTGCGGCACGAATTGCAGCAACATATCCGCCCGGACCAGCTCCGATTACCACTACGTCAAAATTTTGTTCGCTCATAAAGTTTTTGAAATTTAAGATTATTAAGAATATGAATTATTTTTTTGAACCATTCATGATCCATCGAATCACAAGAAATAAAAAATAAAAAGAGAGACCAAGCAGCAAATCCATATAAAATACCGCTAAAGGTTCTACTAAACAAACTTTTATAAAACTCTCCATACAGATCGTCAACACGACTTCTGAAGAATTGGTTACTAATATCAAAATCACTCTTTTTTTGAGCGGCGGTATTGCATAAGGTTAGGTTTTTATATTCTGCTCTGATGGGTTTATGAAATAAAAATTCATTTAACTCGCAGTGTTTTGATGCTAATATCCAATCCTCAGAGGTTGAGTGCATTTCAATCATCTTCTTTCCAGAGATAGAATGAGTATCAAGTTCTTTTGAATCTATAGTTATGAAATACCATTTTTCTGGATGAGTTAATTTGGTGTGTTTAATTTGATAAAATGATGACGTAAGTAAGCAGGATAGCAGTAGAACAACAAAGAATCTGCCAGATCTTGAATGAAAAATATGCGATGCTGGCATGGTTAATTATTTTTCTTATTGTCTAAAAACTCGATCATTTTCGTCACGCGTTTTTTGAGTTTTGGAAGTTCTTTTTTAATCACGCTCCAGATTATTTCTGTATTAATTCCGAGATACTCATGGACTAACTTGTTTCTAAAATCTCCAATATCACGCCACGGAATATCTTGGGCACTAAGTTTCAGAGATTTTGAAAGTTTCTGCGTTGATTCTGACATGGTTTGTAATTCGCGAATAATTCCTGATTCCACTAAATCCTGATCAATCGATTTTTTGTTTTTATAGGTAACAAATTTCTGAATTTTTACAATAGATTGAAGTATGTGTTTAAGATAAATTAGGTCGTGATTCATAGGTTTTTTGCGGTGGTTGTTATTTCTTCTTTTAGCAAAGGATGCAAACTTTTTTCGGTAATTACATCGACCTTACAATGTAAAAATTTTTCCATGTCTTCTTTGAAGATATTTCTTCCCCAGCTGCCTTGGCAATATTTGGTGAGGTTGGTGACTTTGATTAGTAAATCCACATCACTTTTTTTCGTCTCTCTTCCGCGCGCAACCGAGCCGAAAACGCGGATGTTAGACACGCCGTGTTTTGCAGCTATTTCGTAAATTTTTTCGCGGTTTTTTTGCAGAAACTCGAGAGTTTTCATATTTGTTAATTTTTCAGAAAAATGTTTGTTAGCTTATTCAAGTCGAAAATTTTTTTAAAACAAATAAATTTATTGCGGATGCGCGGTTTTATCCCGCGCGCAGCAATTCAAAAAAACCTAAATTCAAACGAAGTTTGAATTTAAATCACTCAATTTCTCTCGTAATCCAGCCGCCACCTAAAACGCGGGAATCTTGATAAATTACGCAGGCTTGACCCGGTGTGATGGCGCGAGTTAGAGAATTCATTTCAACTTCAGCTTCGCCATTTTCACCAATTTTTATTGTCGCATTTTCTTCTTCGTGATTTGAACGCAGGCGAACTTTTACCGAAATTTTTTGTGAAATATCAATGTCGTTCGCCAGCCAATTTAAATCACGAATTTTAAATTTTCGATTTTGTAAAAATTTTTCTTCACCAACAAAAACTATGTTTTCTTTAGGCTCAATTTTCACAACATAAAGTGGCTCAGGATAAGCAATTCCAATGCCGCGACGTTGACCCAAAGTGAAATTTATAATACCAGAATGCGTGCCTAAAACTTTTTTAGTTTCGATGTGAACTAAATTTCCTTCTCTAAAAGCTGTCGGTCTATGACGACGAATTACCGATGCATAATCACCATTTGGCACAAAGCAAATATCTTGTGAATCAGGTTTGTTGGCAATCTCTAAACCCAGTCTTTGCGCTTGTTTGCGAGTTTCTTCTTTGGTGTTTTTGCCTAACGGAAATCTTAAAAAATCGAGTTGCTCTTCAGTTGTTGCAAATAAAAAATAACTTTGATCTTTGCTTTCATCGAAAGCTTTTAGAAGTTTTGTTTTTCCATCTTCTCCGATTTCGCGGTCGACATAATGACCAGTTGCCAAAGCATCAGCGCCAAGGTCGCGTGCCACTTTAAGTAAGTCACGAAATTTTACGGATTGATTGCATTTTACACAGGGAATTGGCGTTTCGCCTTGTAAATATGAATCAGCAAAATCATCAATTACCGATTCTTTAAACAGGTTTTGGTAATTCAAAATATAATGCGGAAAATCAAATTTTTCTGCCACTTTTTTGGCATCATAAATATCAGTTCCAGCGCAACAGGCGTTTTTCTTTTTTAGCGCGTCGCCCATATCATAAAGCTGCAAAGTAATTCCAATCACGTCATAACCTTGTTCTTTTAAAAGACAGGCAACAACAGAAGAATCAACGCCGCCCGACATAGCGACCACAATTTTTGTATCTTGATTTAGTTTATCAAAACCTAAAGAATTCATTATGCTAAATTTAAGATTTTAGATTTAATATTTATGTTTTAGAAAGCTTGCTTGATTGCAAAATTCTATATCAAAACTTCTTAAAACAAATAAATCTTTTATGACCGAATTCGCCAAATTAATTTTGCCAAATGGAAAAGAAATTAATTTACCAATCCGCAAAGCCACGATTGGTCAGGATGTAATTGACATTACGCAGCTTTACAAAGAAAGCGGCATGTTTACTTATGATCCCGGTTTTTTGGCAACAGCTTCATGTGAATCTAAAATTACATTTATTGATGGCGATCAAGGTGTATTGCGCCACGCTGGCTATTCAATTGAAGAATTAGCGAAAAAAAGTGAATATCTTGAAGTTGCATATTTGTTGTTAAATAAAGAATTACCAAATGCTGCGCAATATAAAGAATTTCGAAGTGGCATCATCAGAAATATGTTGGTTCACGAGCAAATTGGTATTCTTTATCGTGGCTTTCCAAGACGTGCCCATCCAATGGCAATCATGGTTGGTGCGGTTGCATCGCTTTCTGCTTTTTATCACGATTCAATGCATGTTCATGACACAGAAGGTCGCATGGATGTGGTTTATAAAATCATTTCTAAAATGCCGACATTGGCTGCGATGGCTTATAAATATTCAATCGGCGAGCCATTGATTTATCCAAATAAAGAATATGGATTTGCGGAAAATCTTCTGCATATGCTTTTCGACAAGCCAAATCATCCGCATAAAGTTAGTCCGACAATTGCTAAAGCGATGGAAATGATTTTAGTTTTACATGCAGATCACGAACAAAATGCTTCAACTTCAACAGTTCGTTTAGCTGGTTCATCGGGTGCAAATCCATTTGCTTGTATTGGAGCTGGAATATCTTCACTCTGGGGTCCGGCGCATGGCGGGGCTAATGAAGAAGTTTTGGAAATGTTGCAAGAAATTGGAACTAAAGATCACATTCCTGAATTTATTGCCCGCGCTAAAGATAAAAATGATTCGTTTCGTTTAATGGGTTTTGGTCACCGCGTTTACAAAAATTATGATCCGCGCGCCGCAGTTTTGAAAAAATCTTGCGATGAAGTTTTAGCTGAGCTTGGAATCAAGGATGATCCTCTTTTGGGCATTGCGATGGAACTTGAAAAAATCGCCTTAAACGATGAATATTTTGTTTCACGTAAACTTTTCCCGAATGTCGATTTCTATTCCGGAATTATTTACAAAGCACTCGGAATTCCAAGCAATTTATTCACCGTAATTTTTGCGATCGCGCGTTCAGCTGGTTGGATTTCTCAATGGAAAGAAATGATTGAAGATCCAGCTTTCAAAATTGGCAGACCTCGCCAACTCTACACTGGCGAAGTTAAGCGCGATTATATTGATATTTCAAAAAGATGAATATCATTGATTTTATCTTATCAAAACTCGTAAAAAAAGCTAAAACAGATCCCAATAAATTGGTGGCAAAAAAACCTGATGAGGATTTTACTCCTTATGTTTGTCACTTTGATCCTAATACCATTATAACCAAGAATGGCGAGCTTCTACAGATTATTCGCATCACCGGTTTTGGAAATAGTTCTGTTGCGGCGGAATTAATTTCTTTGCGTGACACGGTGCGCGATGCCATTACCGAAAATGTTTCTGACAATAAAGTTGCATTTTGGTTTAACACAATTCGTCGTAAGAAAAACATTACACCAAAAGGTGAGTTTAAGGATTTCTTTTCCAAAAAAGTAAATGATGCTTGGGTTGAATCAAATAAATGGGACGATCAATATGTGAATGAGCTTTACATTACAGTGATTGTAGAAGGTTTTGATACTTCAATTGTGAATTTGAATGCTTTCATTCGTTCATTTTCTTACTTCTCCACTAAATCATTGCATAGCAAGTTTTTACAAGAAGCGCATAAAAAATTATCTAAAATCACTGCCGATATTATTTCTAGTACTGAAGAATATGGTGCTAAACTTCTTGGTATCAACGCTTGGGATGGTATTTTATATTCCGAGCCAATGCGTTTCTTTGGAAAAATTATCAATCTTTATGAAGAGCGCTATCCGCTTTCGGCCAACGATATTTCCAATGATTTATCGAGTCATAAAGTTGCTTTTGGCGATCGCGAGTTGGAAGTTGTTGGTTATAAAAATAAAAATTTCGCCGCAATTTTATCGCTGAAAGAATATTTCGAAGTTTCTACAACTTCGCTCGATCGTATTTTGCAACTGCCTTTTGAATTTATTGTTACCCAATCTTTTGATTTTACTTTTTCCAAAAAAGATCTCGATCCTTACGAATATCAAAATTACATCCTGCAAGTTAGTGGCGATGAAGATTTTAGAACTTTAAGTGGAATAGCCGATTTTATTGAAAGTAAACGCGGCTTGCCAACCGATTATGGTAAATTACAAACTACGATAATGTTCATTAGTCATCAACGCGAAGAGCTTGAAAAGGACGTTAAATCAGCTTTGGAACAGTTTAATTCGCTTGGCTTTGTAATGATTCGTGAAGATATATTTTTAGAACATTGTTTCTGGTCGCAATTGCCGGGAAATTTCCGTTATTTACGTCGTCAAAAATTAATTAATACCAGAAAAATTGCCGGTTTTGCCGCGCTTCATAATTATCCGGCTGGATTAATCGGCGGCAATAAATGGGGACCAGCTGCAACAGTTTTTCGTACCGTTTTAAACACGCCTTATTTTTTCAATTTTCATGATGGAAATTTAGGGCATACTATAATTTTAGGGCCGCAAAGTTCGGGCAAAACGGTTTTGCTAAATTTCCTACTTTTGCAATCACGTCGCTTTGACAATAAACTTTATTATTTCGATTTAAGCGGCACTTCCAAAATTTTTATTAAAGCTTTAGGCGGCGGCTACTACAATATGGATTCTGATGCCAAGCCAACAGAATTTTTGCGACTAAATCCACTTTCATTGCCAAAAAATAGCGAAAACCAAACATTTTTAATCGATTTTTTTAGTAGTCTAATTCCAATTGCTGGCGATCCTATTTTAGAAACTGAAGCCAAATTTATTCCGCAAATTGTTGACCGCATTCTAACTTCTAACGCCAATAATATGGCGCTTGCAACTGAGGCTTTCAACACGCCGGAAACTCGCAAACTTTATGAAAAAATAAAAGTCTGGAGCGTCGGAAATGCTGGCTATGTTTTTGGATCTAAAGGCGAAATTAATTGGTTGGAACAAATTCTGGCATTTAATTTAACTGCAGTTTTTAACCAAAAAGAAATACTGATTCCGGTGGTGAATTATTTGCTCTATCGCATTGAAAATTTGCTGGATGGATCGCCTGCGATCATTGTTTTAAATGAGGCTTGGAATTTATTTGATAATCCGGTTGTGGGACCAAAATTTATCGATTTCTTAAATAAAGCGACGCTGAAAAATTGTGTCGTAATTATGACTTCAGAAAATATTCAAGGAGTTGCGGAGAGTAAATATACGATGGCAATCCAAAAGCAATTGGCGACAGAAATTTTTATGCCTAATCAAAATCCGCATCAATGTTATAAAAGTGTATTTGGCCTAAATGACGAAGAGTTTGAAATTGTGCGCATGATGGAAGATGATGAGCGCCATTTCCTGTTTAAGCATGGCAGCGATTCAGTAATTGCTTCAATTGATTTAGCAAAATTTGTTGAGATTTTAAAAATTTGTTCAGCTGATGAAACAACAATGCTTGCGGCGGAAGAGGTGATTGCCGCCAACTCAAATTCATCTAATTCTAATCCCGCTCCAACGGTTTGGTTGCCGCAGCTTTTTGAGATTTTAAGAGAGTTGGAAAAAGAAAGAATTGCCGAAGAAAAACAGCGAATCAAAGAATTTGATGCGGAAAGACGCAGATATTTGAAGCAGAAATTTGAAGATGGACAGTAAATTTAGGATTTAAAGATTTTAGGATTTAAAGATTTTAATAATTTGGTATATTCATAAAAAAACTCGATGTTACCCTGAGCTTGTCGAAGGGTGATTCTAATCTCGATCCTGAATCACCCTTCGACAAGCTCAGGGTGACACATCCATTGCGTCTTAAGGGATGATTTTCCTCTTAAAATCCCAAATAAATTACTCTGCTAATTTTTTCTTCAACAGCTCATTAACCATTACTGGATTGGCTTGACCTTTTGATTCTTTCATAACTTGACCGACAAAAAATCCGAATAATTTATCTTTTCCTAAGCGATAATCAGTTACGAAATTTTCATTTTTAGCCATTACTTCATCAATAATTTTTTCAATCGCGGAAGTATCAGAAACTTGTTTAAAGCCTTTTAGTTCAACAACTTTCGCGGCGCTTTCGCCTGATTCAAACATTTCGTCCAAAACATCTTTGGCAATTTTTCCGGAAATTTCGCCGCTCTTAATTAAATCTAAGAGCTCAACTAAATTTTCGGCGCTGATTTTTAAATTTTCAAAATTAATTCCGGCTTTATTCATGCGACCAAATAGTTCAACTGTAAGCCAAGTTACACAAATTTTGGGTTCATGTTTGGTAATTAATTTTTCAAAATAAAAAGAAATTTCGGTATCTGCGGTTAAAACTCCGGCATCATATTCTGGAATGCCAAATTCTTTGATGTAGCGTTCTTTTTTAGCACTTGGAAGTTCAGGTAAAGATTTTCTGATTTCTTCAACATATTCTTGTGTAAGCACAAGTGGCGGTAAATCAGGATCTGGGAAATAGCGGTAATCCATAGCATCTTCTTTGCTGCGCATAGTTCTGGTATCGCCATTTATTGCATCAAAAAGGCGAGTTTCTTGATCAATCTTTCCGCCATTTTCTAAAATTTCAACTTGGCGCGCCGCTTCAAATTCAATGGCGCGCGAAATGTTGCGCATGGAATTTAAATTTTTAATTTCGCAGCGCGTTCCCAATTTTTCTTCGCCAATTTTTCTAACTGAAACATTAGCGTCGCAACGTAAATTCCCTTTTTCCATATCGCCGTCAGAAGTGCCTAAAGCGCGCAAAATTCCGCGAATTGTTTTTACATATTCTGATGCTTCAAACGGGCTTCTCATGTCAGGCTTGGAAACAATTTCCATCAGCGCAATTCCTGAGCGGTTTAAATCAATTAATGTTGCAGTTGGATGTTGATCGTGAATCGATTTTCCGGCATCTTGTTCGAGGTGAATTCTTTCAACGTGAATGGTTTTTTTTGAGCCATCTTCAAGAGTAATTTCAACTTCGCCTTCGCCAACAATTGGGAAAAATAATTGTGAAATTTGATAACCTTGCGGCAAGTCAGGATAGAAATAATTTTTACGATCAAAAATTGAACGCAGATTAATTTGTGCATTAATTCCAAGCCCAGTTTTTACAGCTTGGCGAACGCATTCTTCGTTTAGCGTTGGCAACATTCCCGGCATTGCTGCATCAATCAGCGAAACTTGGCTGTTTTGCGACGCACCAAATTCAGTCGCCGCGCGTGAAAATAATTTTGATTCTGATGCAACTTGCGCGTGAATTTCGCAACCAACAACAAGTTCGTAATCGTTATTTTTACCTTTGATTATGTAAGTCATTTATTCAAATTTGTTTGAGTGTTTTTAGATATTTGGAATAAAGCGTGATAGGAGAAAGAAATTGACTAATTTCGTCATAAGCGCCGTTATAATCAACCAGATCCGAGTTTGGTTTCTGCGAACGTTCGTGATCAAAGCACTTTCGAACCTTTAGCGAAATTTTTTGCGCCACTTCATATGCTTTCTGCGTATAGTCTTCTAAATCTTTTGGCAATTCTAGTTTGGCTTGATTTGCAACTTGTCGTAAAATTTCCGCTCCCTTTATGATTTCCGATATATCGGAGTAATTATTGTAAATCTTGCTAATCCCATCGATAAAATTTTCATAATTTTGACGAACTATCCGCCTCTCTTCTTCGGAAATTTTTTGTTCTGTTGCTCGTTGCTGTTCTTTTGAAATTCGATAAGCTGCGTAACCAATAAAAATCGATCCAACAGATCCAAGCGCTGCAAAGTTTTTTTCAAATTTATCGCCTAGCAAAAAGCAGACAAGCAACACCAAGGCGCAGCTCTCGAGAGGTCGTTTTTTTAATAATTTTGTAAATTCTAAGCAGAAATTATCTGATATTAGTTTTTTCATTTTTTGCTAAAAAATTTTTCTTCGAAACCACAGATCTACCCAGTTTTTTCTCCAGCTCTTTACGAGCATTTCCGGCAATTTTGCCGCCGATTTTGGAGTCTTCTTTTAATTTTTTTACGCCGCGCGAATTTTCGTTGCGGTGAATTTCTGTTGTAGAGCGTTCACCCAACATAGTGAAAATTAATTCAAAATCATCCATATGATCGCGCAGATTCTGGCGCTTCAAACCTTTATGTTCTTTATATTCAGAAGGCGTAAGTCCGAAAGTCGCTTTGGAAATTTCGGCAGTTAAAATTTCATAATCACGATTTTCATCAGCGCCACGATTTTTCCATTCATCGGTTAACTCTTCACGAATTGCGATGCCGCGCATTCTTTTTTCAATCCAGTCTTCCGAATAGCCCTTTAATTTATAGAGCATTCTGGTGCGTTTTGTTGCCAGTTCGGGATTTTCAATTTCTTGCACTCGCTCATATCCAACCTTTGCCAGCCAGCGTTTGAAAGGCTCAGCTTTTGGCGATGGAATTGATTGAATGATGCGAAAAATTCCTTCGGTGTTGGCGCAATCGGTTTCATATTTTTTGCCATCAGAAGATTCTAATTTCAGTTGTCGACAAATTGTCGACAACTGAATTTTTTCTTCTTCAATAAATCTAGTTTTCATCTTAAACCAATAATCGCGAGGGTTTACGCTGTCAGTTAAAGATTCAACAACGTCAATAACCGAAAAATTCCATTCATTTTCATGAAGAATTTTTCGGATTTTTTTACCTTTAAAAAAAGAAAATTGGGTATTGGTATTTTGTGTTTTCATAGGTGTTTGGGTTTGTTTATTTATTTGAGAAATTGTGAGTTTACTCGGTTGTAGCGACTGCCTCAAAGCCTTCTTGAGCTTCCGCAGCTTCTTCCCCAGTTTCTGCATCATCCACATCTTTATTTCCGGTGTGGGCGATTCGGGCAACTGAAACTACGGTTTCGTCTTTGGTTTTAATCAAAGTTACGCCTTGGGTGTTGCGACCGGTAATTCTCACTGAACCAACTTCGGTTCTGATTAAAGTTCCTTTGTTGGTGATAATCATAACTTGGTCTTTGGCTTCAATTGGGAAGCTGGCAACTACGCAACCATTTCTTTTTGAAGTTACGATATTGGTAATTCCTGAACCGCCGCGATTTGTAATACGATATTCATAAGCTGAAGATCTTTTGCCAAAACCATTTTCAGTCATAGTCAAAATAAATTCTTCATTCAAAGCCATAGCTTCGATTTTATCTTGCGGCAATTCAGCATTTTTAATTTGTGGAATTGTTTTTGGCTGTTCTAACAAATCTGTAGGCGGATTTTCTTGTAGACGTTTATTGTGCAGCAAGGCTTCGCGCAGATTTAAGCGTTTTTCCAAATCAACGCTTAAATATTTTTCTTTTTCTTCCGAGCTTTCAATCGCATGTTTCAAAACTGACATTGCAATAACTTTATTGCTGGCATCGAGCTTGATTCCTCTAACGCCGGTTGAATTTCTGCTTTGGAAAATTCTTAGTTTTTCAACTGGAAAGCGAATGCATTTTCCATCTTTAGTAGAAAGTAAAATATCATCTTTTTGGGTGCATAAATTCACGCCAATCAAGGCTTCGTCGCCTTCCAATTTCATAGCGATTTTTCCGCTGGAGCGAATATCGACAAATTGATCCATTGAATTACGACGAATATCGCCGTTGGAAGTGGCAAAAATTATGCTCAAATCTTTCCAACTTTCTTCATTTTCTGGAAGTGCTAAAATTGTGCTGATTTTTTCATCTTGTTCTAATGGCAAAAGATTGACCAAAGCGCGTCCACGAGCTTGCGGATTGCCCAAAGGAAGTTTGTAAGTTTTTAATTTATAAACTTTTCCTTTGCTGGAGAAAAATAAAATCGGCGTGTGCGTGTTGGTTACGAAAATGTCAGTTGCAATATCTTCTTCGCGAACATCCATCGCGCTGCGGCCTTTGCCACCGCGCTTTTGCGTGCGATAAGCGTTTAGAGCAACACGTTTGATATAGCCATTCATTGTACCTACAACGACCATATCTTCTTTTGGAATTAGATCTTCGATATCAACTTCATATTCGCTGTCTTCGATGATTGATTTTCTAGGAGTTGCAAATTGATCTTTGATTTCGATTAATTCTTTTTTGACTAATTCCATCAGTTTCACGCGGTCAGCAAGAAGTTCTAAATAACCTGAAATTTCAGCGGCTAAAATTCTTAATTCATCATTGATTTTACCCATTTCCAAGCCAGTCAAACGAGCTAATCTCATTTCTAAAATTGCTTTTGCCTGAATTTCAGTGAAATAGAATTTGCCATCTTTGATAACGTTTCCTTTATCCTGAACCAGCTTGATTATTGCTTCAACGGTGTGGGACGGCCAGCTTTTTGCGAGTAATTTTTCTTTGGCTTCGGCAGCGTCTTGCGATTTTTTGATCAACTCAACAATCTCGTCGATATTAGCAACGGCAACAGCCAAGCCAATTAAGATGTGGGTTTTGTCACGCGCTTTATTCAACAAGAAATTGGTTCTGCGAATTGTAACTTCTTCGCGGAAAGCTGAGAAAATTTTGATGACGTCAAGAATGCCCATCAATTGAGGTTTGCCGTGGTTTAGCGCCAACATGTTGACGCTGAAATTGCATTGCAATTCTGTAAAACTGTAAAGTTGATTGATAATAACTTCTTCCATGGCATCGCGTCTAAGCTCAATAACCACGCGGATTCCATCGCGATCAGATTCATCGCGCAGATCAGTAATTCCCTCAATTTTTTTCTCTTTAACTAAGTCGGCAATTTTTTCTACAAGCTTGGCTTTGTTAACTTGATAAGGAATTTCTTCGATGATAATCGCAACTTTGCCACCAGTTTTTTTCTCGATTTTGTGTTTGCCGCGCATTACTACAGAACCGCGTCCCATGCGGGCTGCTGAGTCATAACCAGAGCGGCCTAAAATAATACCGCCGGTTGGAAAATCAGGGCCTGGAACAATTTTAATAATGTCTTCAATCGCAATTTCATTGTTATCGATATAGGCCAAACAAGCATCAATGACTTCGCCCAAATTATGTGGTGGAATGTTAGTTGCCATACCAACAGCAATACCGCTCGAACCATTCACAAGTAAGTTTGGAAAACGCGCTGGTAAAACTTTTGGTTCTCTTTCAGAGCCGTCATAATTGGGAATAAAATCGACAGTATCTTTGTCGAGATCTTCCAATAAAGTGTGAGAAATTTTTTCTAAACGCGACTCGGTATAACGCATTGCAGCCGCTGGATCGTCATCGATTGAACCGAAATTACCTTGCCCATCAATCAATGGCACGCGCATTGAGAAATCTTGCGCCATACGAACCAAAGATTCGTAAATTGCAGAGTCGCCATGCGGATGATATTTACCCATCACTTCACCGACAATTCTCGCCGATTTTTTAAATGGTTTATTATAATCATAACTACCTTCATGCATGGCAAATAAAATGCGGCGATGCACAGGTTTCAATCCATCACAAGCATCTGGAATAGCGCGGGCTACGATCACGCTCATGGCATAATCGAGGTAAGATTTTTTCATTTCAGTAACTAGAGAAACAGACTGAATATCTTTGCCAGTGGCAACTTGGATAATGTTTTGAGTAGTCATTTTGAGATTTTTTTAAGAAAAGATTTGTGGCTTTAAAATAGAGTGTAATTTTACGAACTGCTTTCATGCGACGCAAGATTTTTATTTGCTTATCGCTTATGTGGTTTGTAGTTTTAAAATATTCTTAAAATCAAATTTCAAAATTTATGAAAATAGGCGTAACTGGAGTCACCGGTCGTATGGGTCGAACCATTGCCACTCTTGTTTTACAAGATTCTGTGGTTGAACTTGCTTCGGCTTTAGTCCGTCAAGGCGGCGGGCAAGAAGGTGGAGATTTGGGAGAATTTTTAGGTTTTGAAAAAAATGGCGGCAAATTAATTTCTAATATTGACCAGTTTATCCAAAGCTGTGACGCAATTATTGATTTTTCTTCGCCGAACTTAAGTTTAGAAATGGCGCAAAAATGCGCAGAAAATAAAAAAGTTTTGGTTTGCGGAACCACAGGATTTTCCGACTCCGAAAAACAACAATTCGCTTCATTTGCCAAAGACGCAGTAATTATCTGGTCTTCCAACATGTCTCTCGGAGTTAACCTTTTGATGAATCTGGCTGAAAAAGTTGCAGGAATTTTGCATGAAGATTTTGATATTGAAATTCTTGAAATGCACCACAACAACAAAGTTGACTCGCCTTCTGGAACCGCTTTATCTCTTGGCGCAGCAGTTGCGAAAGGTCGCGGGGTAGATTTAAAAACTGTTGGAAATATGGCGCGAGTCGGAAAAGAAGCCAAGCGTCAAAAAGGTGAAATCGGCTTTGCAGCTTTGCGCGGCGGCGATGTAATTGGAGATCATACTGTAATTTTTGCCGGAGACGGTGAACGTGTTGAATTAACTCACAAAGCTTCAAATCGTGATATTTTTGCCAAAGGCGCAATTCGTGCTGCAATCTGGGGAAGTGCCAAAAATCCGGGATTTTACTCAATGCGTGACGTATTGAATTAAATCTATAATCACCTAAAAAATGTTCAAATATCTTTCTGAATTACTAACAGCCATATCGATGGACATGGATTTGCTCGACATCATGTTGATAGTTAACATTCCGTTTTTTGTGGCGCAGTTAATGTGGAGTAGAAAATCACTTTCGGTATATAGTTTTATTGGAGGAGTTCTGTTTTTATACTTAGTTTGCGATTATGCTATAAATCAGATCATAAATTCAGAAATTTTCCAAGATCTTGCCTCGGGAAACATTATTGGATTAATCGGATTTTTCTCAGTTTTGATTTCTTTTGCTATTGGCGTTAAGACCAAATTAACCGTCTTATCTTTTAAGGAAAAAGAATATCCTTTTCGCGCTAGTGTTGCCGTGACTATTTCTGGCTGCTTCGCAGTTTACGTTTCGATGTTTGTTGTGAGTGCGATATTGGCAGTTATTTGGTAGGCTATTAATTTATAACCACTGAAATCAAGAAGCGATGACTCTCATTAACAATTTTTCAAACAAGATCGAAGAGATTTTTTTGCAAAAAAATATACCAAAAAGAATTGCAGTTGCAGTTTCTGGAGGTGCGGATTCTCTAGCTTTAACTTTGTTGCTTTCTGTATTTTGTCAGAAAAATAATATTGAATTATTCGCTGTCACAATTGATCACAAAATGCGCCAAGATTCATCAAGAGAGGCTTTGAATCTTAATAAAATCTTAAAAAAGAAAAAGATTTCTCACCAGATTTTAGAAATTAATTCTATAAATATTCCAAAAACTAATATTGAATCTAGGCTTCGCGAAGCAAGATATGAGATGCTTTACGAGTTTTGTATTAAGAATGAAATCGGGTTTTTATTTTTAGGTCATCAACTCGAAGATGTGGCAGAAAATTTTTTGATTCGACTGTTTCGTGGTAGTGGCTTGGATGGATTATCAACAATTGCAGAAGTTTCTAACCTCAAGAAAATCAAGCTTGTAAGACCGCTTTTGAATTTTGAAAAAGATGAATTAAAAAAATTTTTAAAAAGTAAAAAAGTCGAATGGTTTGAAGATGAAACTAATTTGGATGAGAAATTTTTACGCAATAAAATAAGAAACTTTTTTGCAACTTTTGAAGATAAAAACTTGATTCAAGAAAGAATCAAAAATGCCGCCGACGAAATTACAATTACACGAGATTTATTTAATGATTTGATGCTTTGCGAAGCTGGGAAAATACTCGAGTTTGGCAAGCCAGGATTTTTTTTATTAGACTTAGAAAAATTCAGAAAAATCGAAAGCAAAATTGCCTTAAAAATTTTGGCTTTAGTGGCGATGGAAGTTGCTAGAAAAAATTACAAACCGCGACTGAAAGAGTTAAAACTTTTTTATGAATATTTATTGGAAAATAAAAAAATAAAACCGCGGAATTTTTATGGATGCAAAGCTCAACAATATGATGCAAAGCGTGTAATTATCGAATGCCAAAAAGAAGAGCAGAATTTTTATTTTCGGACGGTTTTAGGTAAAATTTTTGAATGCAACTTGGTATAAATTCAAGCCGCTTTCAGTTTTTTGCTTTTTCTCTTAATCAACCACAAAGAAATTCCTGTGATTGAAAAAAGTAACGGCAAAAATCCGGTCAAAAACACCGTAATTTTCCACAAATATCCCAATCCTTCACCAGCATGAATTGAATGCTGCCAAGCGATTATTTTTTCTCCTAAAGAATAATTTTTTGGATCGCGAACTTCCAAAATTCTTTGCCAATATTGATCGATAAAAACCGTAATAACTGGTTCGCCATCTTCATAATTTTTTGGTGCAAAATTTATGCGAAAAGGCTGCTCTGGTTTCGTCGGAAAATTTATTGAAAGTAACTTATCATCACTTGAAACTTTTTGCGCAGCAAGGTCTGCGATTTCATCGATTGTCAAGAAGCTTGAGCCCGAATCAATTGCCATTTCAGTGGCGCTTTTCTTTAAATCCTTGCCTGGAAAAATTGCTAAAATTGTTGCGGTGGTTTGTGGTGTGAAAGCCAAATAAACTCCGGCGAAGCTGGTGATGAAAATTATGATTGATGCCCAAAAGCCAATAGCACTGTGTAAGTCGCGATGAAATTGTTTGCCGGTTGAACTGAATTTAAAAGTCATGGCGCGTTTAAAGGTGATTTTTTTCGGCCACCAAATAACTAATCCGCTAATTATCATGAGCAACATTACCAAGCCAAAAGTGCCGACAATATTTTTGCCGGTTTGTCCCGGAATAAAAAGGCTGGAGTGGAATTTTTTGAGGTTTTTAAAAAAGTCAGTTTCGGGATTTGTTACTTCTGCAACTTCAAGGGAAACTGGATCAACCGCAACTTCAAAAATTGATTTTTCTTCTTCAATTTTTTTGGTTAAACGAACAACTGCCGGTGATTTTTCTGCGATTGGTAATTTAATAAAATTTACCTTAGAGCCTTCTGGAACCTGAGTTAAGGCCGAAATAATTATTTTGCTCGGTGCTTGAATTTTACCACTTGCAAAAACATGTTTTGCGTGAAGTTGGTAATTAGAAATTTCATGCTGAAAAACCATCATTAAACCCGTAATTCCCTGTAATACTAAGGGAATGCAAAGAGTTATCGCGAGATAAAGATGAAGTTTTTTTAGAATCTTTCTCATGAAATTAAGATTTTTTGAGTAATTGAAAGTATAAATTTTTAGTTTGTTATTAGTACCAAAAACATTCGTTTAAGCTGCTTTCCCTACTTCGGTTCGGTTACAAACCCAACATTCGCCAATCCAAATCTTTGCGCTATTGCTAAAACTTTACTTACTTTGCCGTAAGAAACATCAACATCGGCACGGATATGAATTGGTTGTTTCGGATTATCTTTAGCAGTGATTTCTAGTTTTCTTTCCAATTCATCAGCCGAAATTGGTGCGTCATCTAGAAAATATTGACCTGATTTATTTACAGAAATTGTGAGAGTTTTTTGTTCGCTAATTTGGGCCGCAGTTTCTGATGGTAAATTAAGTTTAATGGCGCTGTTTAACATTGGTGCTGTAACCAAGAAAATCACCAGTAATACCAACATTACATCAACAAGTGGCGTGGTGTTTATTTCAGCAAGTGGCGCTTGTAAATCTTCGCGATCAAAAGGACTTTGCATGAATTAGTGTTTTTGAGTTTCGTTAGATAGATAAACAGTCATCTGTTCAGCAATATGGCGCAGATTTTGTACTAAAAGGCGATTTAGACGAACAAAACTATTGTAAGCTAAAACTGCCGGAATTGCGGCAAAAAGACCAATTGCTGTTGCGATTAAAGCTTCGCCCATTGGACCTGCAACAACTGAAAGTCCGGCATTTCCTTGCGCGGCAATACTTTGAAGCGCGTTGTAAATTCCCCAAACTGTTCCGAATAATCCGATGAATGGTGATGAGCTGCCGATAGACGCCAGAACAGTTAAGCCTTTGTCGAGGTTAATTCTGGTTTTATCTAAAACCTGCAATAAATGCATGGTTAAAATTTCTTTCTTAGCTTCGTGAGTATTGTATTGTGGAAGGATTGGTTCGAGTTTTTTTACTTCAATCAATAAATCATTGACGCTGCCCTCAACATTTTGCAAATTTTTGCGGGTCGGCCAGTCTTTAATATTTACGTAAGTATCGTGAAATTTTTGAAATGCTTTATGTTCTTGGCGCAGCTTTAAAGCTTTCCAGAAAATTAAATACCAGCTGGCAAAAGACATTGCCAAAAGCAGCAAAAAAACTGCAATTAAAACAGAGTTTCCTTGAGCAAAAACGTGAACGAAATTCATTTTTTAAAACCTTAAATCATTTTGAAATCAACGGGAACAACCACACTCGCCTGAACAAATTCTCCACCACGACGCGCTGGAACAAATTTCCATTGTCGAACCGCTTCAAGAGCTGCTTCATCCAAAGCGCTGAAACCACTCGAATGATAAACTTGCACTGTAGCTGGCGTGCCATCTGCTTTTACAATAACGTTAAGCATAACTTTGCCTTGAATGCCTTTGCGTTTTGCGGCTTGTGGATAATACGGGGCAGGGTTGTTTAAATAAGCAGCGTCAAAAACCGGATCAGTTTCGGCAGATTTTGTTGCAGTTGCATTTTGATCAACGCGACCAGAAGTTTCTTTTCCGGCTAATTTATTTTTTTCGACCCTGCTTTCAGATTTTTCAACTTTGTCATTTTTCTTTTGTTTTAGAACATTTTCGCTTTCAACATTTAGTGCAATTTTTTTGTGAGAAACATTTTCATTTTTTTTATCAGAAGCAGAAGGTGCTACAAAACTTACTTGAATTGCTTGCTGATTAATAACGATTGGATTCGATGGCATCATTGACCAAACTGCAATTGAACCATGTACAAAAGCGGCGGCAGTTAGCGCAATAAAATGTGAATTTTGTGAGTTTAGAAAACTGATTTTCATAAATTAAAATAAATTAGAGCGGTAGAATAGTTTTTACGAAAACGATAGTCAATATCATGATTTAATAAAATTTATAAAAGCACATTTTTATTCTGAACTAATAGATGCAATAAAACTTGATGAGTTTGAAATTCTAGAAATGAAGATTGGTTTGGAGAATTTTTTTGAAGTTTAATATTCGATTAAGGAAATCAGCATTTCAGATAATATCAAAAAGTGATATTAAAAACTAGATGTACGTGCGTTTCAAAAAATTTAGAATTGCGAAAAGTTCGACGAAAAAGTTGATTTGCGACAGCGCCATAATATCAAAAAGTGATATTAAAAACTAGATGTACGTGCGTTTCAAAAAATTTAGAATTGCGAAAAGTTCGACGAAAAAGTTGATTTGCGACAGCGCCATAATATCAAAAAGTGATATTAAAAATGCTTTGTGTAATTTTTATACGAAGCAGATTATATGCCAAAAAGACAAAGTTGGTTGCGGGAGTTTGCTGCCGGAGTATGAATTTGTGTTTTGGTATATTCTTCGCGTAAAACCCCGCCATTACATAACTCTTACAAATATAACTAATGAAAATTGCTAACGCACAGATTGATTTTTATATCCAAAAAATTGCCCAAGAAAAAGTCGCCGGATGCTTGGTATTTGGACCTGAAACATCGGTTGTAAATTATAGATTTGATATGATTTCTAAGAAGATTTCACCAGATTTATCTGATCCATTTATGGTCACAAACCTAAGCAAAGAGCGTCTTTTGGAGGATAAAGGAATTTTAGCTGACGAGTTTTTTTCTTACTCAATGTTGGGCGGAAGAAAATTAATTTTGATGAAAGATGTTGATATTGCTGCCGGTACGGCGCTTAAGATTCTTTTTGAAGATCGTGATTTTGCTAAAAAAAGTGATAATTTTATTTTGATTCAAGCCGGCGACTTGGATAAATCATCTCCTCTGCGTAAGGCTGCGGAAGATAATCCAAATTTCGCAGTAATCGCTTGTTATGAAGATGATGAGCGTGTAATTAAAAAATTTATTGAAAATGAATTAGCATCAAAGCAAGTAAAATCAAGCTCTCAGACCATTGACTTATTAATAGAAAAGTTCGGAAAAAATCGCCAAATCATTCTTTCTGAACTCGAAAAAATCACGGTTTTTCTAGGTGAAAACAAGGTTTTAACAACAGAGCTTGCAGATAAGCTGACAGCCTCTGAAGGTGAAATTACAGCTAATGAATTTGTGATGAATTTTGCAGCACGAAAATTTGATATCGCATTACAACAAACAGAAAAGCTTTTTAAAGATGGTTTTGAACCTATTGCCTTGATTCGTTTTCTCTCAAATTACCTTCAAAAGCTTTATCACTGTAGAATTAAAACCGAATTAGGTAAGGAAAATTTTGAAGAAGTTGTGAAGTCGCAACGTCTTTTTTTCAAAACAGAAATCGAATTTCGGAAGCATTTGACGAGTCTTCCATTGCAGTTTTTAACCAAAAATTTACAGGAATTAGCAGAATTGGAGATAAATATTAAAAAAGGCATAATGCCAGGAAAGCTTGTGTTTACTGCTTTCGTACAAAATTGTTTGAGAAAAAATAAAAATATTTAACAAATATTGATTTGCCTGCTTGACAAAAGAAAAGTTGGACCTAAATTGCGCCGCTCCTTCGGAAATGACTTTCTGAATTTTTCCCTGATTTTTGAAAAGAAATTCAAATCAGCTTAACCGCTGAAGATAAATTTCTTTTGCC
>CAMAXU010000008.1 GCA_945862455.1 Rickettsia typhi
GTTGAGATTTGTTGATTTGATAATCGTTGCTGTTTTTGAGTCATAAAATTGTCAATTTAAAATTATAAAATTAATAAATCGCTGAATATATGAAATGGACCTGACGGTCATTTTATATATTAGCTTTTAAATTGACACGGAGTGGTGGACGTTCTCTAAATTGCGATAATGTTTCATTAATGATTTTAAGCGTTTACTGCGCCCCGCAAATTTCCCTAAATCTTGTCTCGGAGTTGGTGCTGAAATTTTTCACACCGCTGATAATCGCAAAGTTTTAGTGATTCATCTTTTAGGTCAGGTTTTTACCAAATATCACGTTTCATGCTCATTTGAAGACGCTCAACAGCTTATTAAAACTCAAGTTTTAAAAAAAGATGTTGATGCAATTTTTGTTGATTTTCACGCCGAAGTAACTTCAGAAAAAATGGCGATGGGAAATTTTAGATGACAAAGTTAGTGCCGTAATTGTTTCTCACACTCACATTCCAACTGCTGATTTTCACATCATGAAAAATGTCACCGCTTATCAAACTGATGCCGGAATGTGCGGTGATTATGATTCGGTAATTGGCATGGAAAAAACCGTGCCGCTTCGTATGTTTTTAGAAAAACGTAAATTCGCTAGAATGGAACCAGCGCAAGGTGAAGCAAATTTATGCGTCACAATTGTTGAAATTGATGATGCCACAGGTCTTGCCAAAAAAATATCGCCGATTAAATTTGGCGGAATCTTAAAGTAATCAACAACTTCTCATATTCATGGCAGGTCATTCCCAGTTTGCAAATATCAAGCATCGCAAAGGCGCGCAAGATGCTAAAAAAGCTAAACGTTTTACCAAAATTCTTCGCGAAATAACTGTTGCCGCTAAAACCGGACAGCCTGATCCGAACTTCAATCCGCGTTTAAGAAATGCCATGATTGAAGCGCGAGTCAACAACATGCCCAAAGATCGCGTTGATGCTGCAATAAAAAAAGTAATTGCTGGAAGTGAAGGTGATAATTTCGAAGAAATCCGCTATGAAGGCTACGCGCCGGGCGGAATTGCAATTATTGTTGAAGCTTTAACTGACAATCGCAACCGCACCGCTTCTGAGGTGCGCAGCATTTTTACTAAAGCGGGAGGCGCTTTGGGCGAAACCGGATCGGTTGGTTTTATGTTTGATCATATTGGTTTAATTCAGTTTGACGGCAAGGTTGCCAGCGAAGAAACAATGTTTGAAGCGGCTCTGGAAGCTGGAGCCGAGGAAGTTGAATCGTCAAACGAACTTCACATTGTAATTACACAACCAGAAAATTTAGGCGCAGTGCGCGACGCTTTAACCGAAAAATTTAAAGATCCGCTTTCGGCAAAATTTGATTGGAAAGCAAAAAATAGCATGGAAATTGCCGATCTAGAACAAGCGCAAAAACTTATAAAAATGATCGACGCTTTAGAAGATTGTGATGATGTTCAAATGGTTACGGGAAATTACAGTTTTCATAACGAAATTGCTGATAAAATTTAGCGCAACAAAGTTTATTTTTTATTAATCCGAACAGAAGAAATCGAAACTAAACAAATAATTTTCTTAAAATTAATCATATCTAACTTTTAAAATAATGTTGTTATTTGAGTATTATAATGTGTAATCTACTACTATTTAACGTAGTAGATTTATAACATTAATAGTAAATAAACGACAATGATTGAAAGAAAATACTTATCCATTGTAGAAGAAAAACTAAATAATTTTTCAGCCGTAGGATTGCTTGGGTTAAGGCAAATCGGCAAAACAACATTGGCAAAAGAAATAGCTAAAAGACGGCCGTCCATTTATTTAGATTTAGAGAATTACCAAGACTTAGCCAAGTTAAATGATCCTATAAAGTATCTTGAAGCCCATTTGGACAAATTAATTATTCTCGACGAAATTCATCGCAAACCTGACATATTCATGACGCTGCGAGGCCTTATTGATAAAGGTAGAGAATCTGGCAGAAAATTTGGCCAATTTCTAATTTTAGGTTCAGCTTCACTCGATCTTTTAAAACAATCCTCAGAAAGTCTTGCTGGGCGCATAACTTATGTTGAGATGAATCCTTTCAGCCTCTCTGAACTTCCTGATAAATATTCAAAAATTTATCCTTTGTGGATCAGAGGTGGATTGCCAGACAGTTTCTTGGCAGCGACTGAAGAAATTAGCTTGGAGTGGAGGCAATCATTTATAACAACTTACTTAGAAAGGGAT
This sequence comes from Rickettsia typhi, assembly GCA_945862455.1. Lineage (GTDB taxonomy): Bacteria > Pseudomonadota > Alphaproteobacteria > Rickettsiales > UBA1997 > UBA2645. Next base: position 2,230 of record CAMAXU010000008.1, read on the forward strand.
ATACCTCAATTTAATGATCTACGCCTTCCTGCAGAAACATTGCGTAGGCTTTGGACTATGCTTGCCCATACACAAGGAGATACTTTAAATATATCCAAGTTAGCAAGAAGTTTAGGGATAAGCAGTCAAACTACATCTCGCTATATAGATTTATTAAAAGATTTATTTTTGGTACGCAGATTGCAGCCTTGGCACAATAACCTTGGTAAGCGCTTAATTCGTAGTCCAAAAGTTTATGTTAGAGATAGCGGAATCTTACACAGCCTTTTAAATATTCAGAATTTAGAGGGTATTTTAAGTAATCCGGCAGCTGGGAAAAGTTGGGAAGGATTTGTGATTGATAATTTAATCAGATTTTTACCAATTGGAGCTGAAACTTTTTTTTATCGCTCAGTTCGTGGAGCAGAAATTGACCTGATTATCAAACATCCCGACAAACGAATCATAGCAATTGAGATTAAACTATCTTCTGCGCCAAAATTAGAACGTGGTTTTTATGAAGCATGTCTCGATATAAATCCTACGCATCGATATGTTGTCTATGATGGAAAAGAAAGTTTTCCCATGAGAGAAGGCGTAATTGCCATTAGTTTGCCAGAGTTAATAGAAAAAATTTAAATTTTTTAAAAACGCACGTAAATCTAAATACGCTTACCTTTCAAAAAATTTAGAATTGCAAAAAGTTCGACAAAAAGTTGATTTGCGACAGTGCCATAATGACGCTGTATCAGGTGATAAAGCGTCATTATTCGAGTAAATTTTTACCAAAATTCTGCAGTTATTTACTCACTTTTTGATCACAACTTGGTATAAAAACAAAATTTAATCAATGAAGAAAATCACTCAATATCACGCCAAATATTTCACTGGCGAACTTACAAAAAGATGTCCTTCTGACAGTTTGGAAAAACTTTCTGCAACACTTTCAAACGCTCAGGTTGATCTTAATCCTCATCAAATTGAAGCGGCGCTTTTTGCTTTTAAATCTCCTTTGTCAAAAGGTGCAATTTTAGCGGATGAAGTAGGGCTTGGAAAAACCATTGAAGCGGGTTTGGTACTTTCACAAAAATGGGCGCAGCGCCAAAGAAAAATTCTTTTGATAACTCCTTCAAGCCTTAGAAAACAATGGAGTTTAGAGCTTCAAGAAAAATTCTTTTTGCCTTCAATAATTTTAGAAGCCAAATCTTTTAACGAAGCTATAAAACAAGGAAATTTAAATCCTTTTCACCAAGAAAATGCGGTAATTATCTGTTCTTATCATTTTGCCAAATCTAAATCGCCCTACATTAAAAAAACTAGTTTTGATCTAGTGGTAATTGACGAAGCTCACCGACTAAGAAATGTCTATAAAACCAGCAGCAAAATTGCCCGCGAAATAAAAGACGCAGTTCAAGAATATCCAAAATTATTACTCACCGCAACACCGCTGCAAAATTCTTTGTTAGAATTATACGGGCTTGTCAGCATTATTGATGAACATGTTTTTGGCGATTTAAACAGCTTTAAATCGAATTATTCCAAAAACCCTTTTTTAGAAATTGAAGAAAGCGAGCCCAAACCAGACATGTTTCTTGATTTGCGCAACAGGCTAAAACCAGTTTGCAAGCGCACTTTGCGCCGCCAAGTTTTGGAATATATAAATTACCGCGACCGCAAACCAATCACCCAAAATTATTCGCCAAGCGATAAGGAATTAGAGCTTTACGAATTGATGTCGCAATATTTACAAAGAGAAAAACTTTACGCTTTGCCTTTTAGTCAGCGGCAATTGATTACTTTAATTTTGCGCAAACTTTTGGCTTCGTCTTCTTTTGCAATTGCCAGCACGCTTAAAAGTTTGGCTTTGAAATTGGACGAGCTGGAAAAAAATGTCATAAAAAAACATCAGGCTTCAAGCTTTGTTCCAAGCTTTGATATCACTGAATTGTTCCAAGAAAATTACGATAGTTTTGAACAAACCAAAGATGAATGGATTGACGACGAAGAAAGCGAGCAAGAAAACAAAAAAGAAAAACCGCGCCAAGAGCTAACTTTTGAAGATATTCCTTTAATTCAAGCAGAAAAAGAAGATTTAAAAAAATTCGCCAATTTGGCTGATTCAATTTTTACCAACTCAAAAGGCGAATCGCTTTTAATTGCCTTAAGAGAAGGTTTTAAAATGACGCAAGAATTGGGCGCGCAGAAAAAAGCGGTTATTTTTACCGAATCAAGAATCACTCAAAATTATCTTTTAGAACTTCTTAGCCAAAACGGTTATTCTAACAAAATTCTCTTTTTCAACGGCTCAAATAACGACGCCAAGTCAAAAGAAATTTACAGCGATTGGCTCAAAAAAAACCAAGATAACGATAAATTAACAGGCTCTAAAACCGCAGATTTACGCGCCGCTTTGGTCGATTATTTTAAATCAGACGCCGAAATTATGATTGCCACCGAAGCAGCGGCGGAAGGCATAAACCTGCAATTTTGCTCGCTGGTTATTAATTATGATTTGCCGTGGAACCCGCAAAGAATTGAACAAAGAATCGGCCGATGTCACCGTTATGGTCAAAAACATGATGTGGTTGTGGTGAATTTTGTGAATTTAAAAAACGCCGCCGACAAGCGAGTTTACGAACTTCTCGACCAAAAATTTAAATTATTTAAAGGCGTTTTTGGTGTCAGTGACGAAGTTTTGGGCGCAATTGAATCTGGCGTTGATTTTGAGAAAAAAATTGCCACCATTTATCAATCTTGCCGCACCGAAGAAGAAATAAACCGCGCTTTCGACGCTTTGCAAAAAGAAATGGAACTGCCAATTGAAGAAGGGTTAAAAAACGCCAAAGAAAAATTATTAGAAAATTTCGACGCCGATGTTTGCGAAAAACTGAAAATAAGCCACAAAGAAAGCCAAAACTATTTAGAAATTTATGAAAAATGGCTGTGGAATATTTCTCGTTATTTTTTGGGAAACGCCGCCGAATATAACGAAAACGAGCATTCTTTCATTTTAAAAACCAATCCATTTCCAAACCACAATATTGAAAACGGCCCTTACAAAATTGGCAAACATGTTGAAAACGCCCATATTTATCGCCCCAATCATCCTTTGGCAGAATTAATTTTAGCCGAAATTAATTCGCAAAATTTGCCTGAAGCTGAAATTGTTTTTGATTATTCCAGCCAAAAAACAATTATCTCGCCAATCAAGCAATTAGTTGGTGAAACTGGTTTTTTGCAAGTGTCGCAATTAACCATCAATTCTTTTGAAATTGAAGATCACATTTTAGCCACCGCCATCACCCAAAATGGCGAAGTTATTGACCAAGAAATTGTCAAAAAACTTTTTTCGCTAAATGCCCAAATTGCCAATCAAATTGGCAAAGAAAATATAAAAATTGCCAACCAAAAATTGCTTGAAGAAGAGCAAAATAAAATCGCCAAAATTTCTGAAAATATTTTGCTTAAAAATAATCAATTTTTTGATGATGAAGTAGAAAAGCTCGACGCTTGGGCCCAAGACATGAAAAAAAGTTTAGAAATTGATTTAAAGCGTTTGGAAATTGAAATTAAAAGCAAAAAAACTCACGCCAAAAAAGTTTTAATCTTGCCAGAAAAAGTAAGGCTTCAGCGCGAAATAAAAGAGCTAGAAAAAAAGCGCAACGAAACAAGGCAAAAGCTTTATCAAGCGCAAGATAAAGTTGACGAACAAAAAGAAGAATTACTCACCAAAACCGAAGCCAAATTAAAACAACAAAGTGAGTTAAAAATTTTATTCACCGTTAAATTTAAAATAATTTAAAAAAACCAAAAACATGAAAGACAACAAGCAGAAACTAGAACTCACTTGGATTGGCAAACACAATTCTGAATATAATATTGCCAATATTGAACCGCGCATTTTGCAAGAAAACCCCGATCTTTCTAACTGCAAAAATGACGCAAACACGCAAAATAAAATTATTCACGGCGACAATCTTTTGGCGTTAAAAGCGCTTTTGCCTGAATTTGAAGGCAAAGTTAAATGTATTTACATCGACCCGCCATATAACACTGGCAACGCTTTTGAGCATTATGACGACGCGGTGGAACATTCAACTTGGCTAAGTTTGATGAAACCAAGATTGGAATTGTTGAGACTGCTTTTGAGTGAGGATGGAAGCATTTGGATTTCAATTGATGATGATGAAAGCCACTATTTAAAGGTTTTGTGTGATGAAGTTTTTGGGCGAAATAATTTTGTTTCTAATGTGATTTGGCAGAAAAAATATTCTCCGCAAAATGACGCAAAGTGGCTAAGCGACAATCACGATCATATTTTAGTTTATGCAAAGAATAAGCAGGTTTGGAGACCTGATCTTTTGCCAAGATCTGAAGAAATGAACGGTAGATATAAAAATCCCGATAATGATCCACGAGGCTTGTGGAAGTCTGGCGATATAAGTGCCAAAAGACTCACTGAAAAAGATGTTTACGAAATTTCTAATCCTTCTGGAAGAAAAATTTTACCACCAATTGGAACTTCATGGAGATATTCAAAAGACAAAATTGATGAAATGATAAAAGACAACCGAATTTGGTTTGGCCCAAAAGGCGAAGGAGTTCCTTCGGTAAAAAGATTTTTATCCGAAGTAAAAGATGGCATAACTTCAATGACCATTTGGACTTACCAAGAAGTTGGTCACAACCAAGACGCAAAAAAAGAAATCAAAATTCTTTTTGGTGACGATGTTTTTGAAACTCCAAAACCAGAAAAATTAATCCAAAGAATTATCCATTTAGCCTCAAACGAAAACGACTTCGTTCTCGATTCTTTCCTTGGCTCTGGCACCACGGCGGCGGTTGCTCACAAAATGAATCGCCGCTATATTGGCATTGAAATGGGCGATCACGCTTACACGCACTGCAAAACTCGCCTCGACAAAGTAATTGCAGGCGAACAAGGCGGCATTTCAAAAGCGGTTAATTGGAAAGGAGGCGGCGCTTATAAATTCTACGAATTAGCCCCAAGTTTTATTGCCAAAGACGAATTTGGAAATTTGGTGATTGACGCTTTTTACAACGACGCCAAGTTAATTCAGGCAATGTGCAAATTGATGAATTTTAGCTATCAACCAAGCCAAGAACAATATTGGAAACACGGAATTTCCAGCGGCAAAAATTATCTTTTTATCACCACGCAAATTTTAACCTGCGCTTTAGTTGCCCAAATTGCCAGCCATTTAGGCGAAAATGAATCGTTGATTATTTGCGCCAAAAATTTTGAAAGCGGTGCGGGCAAAATTGACGCCAGAATTGCGGTTAAAAAAATTCCGCAAAGTGTTTTAAAATCATGCCATTTTGGCAAAAAAGAATATCTGCTGCCAATCAAAGAAAATAAGGCTTTGGAAGAATTATCAAAAAATGAAATTGAAGAAGAAAATGACTAATAATTTAAACGCCGCTTTTGCCTTAAAATATATCAACAGCGCCATGAATTTGCGCAAGCCGCAGTTCAAAAGCTTGGAGCTTTTTGCTGATTATTTAAAATCAGAAGTTGGACAAAAAGTGCTTTTGCGCCTGAAGAATAAAGCTGAAAATAAAGGTTTGGAAAATAACCAAAAATTGGTCGATGAACTTTTAGCCGAAAGCATAAATTATTTTAGCCAAATTTCTGAAGCAAAAAACTTTACAAAATTTGAAAGAAACTTTCCCGCTTTCACTTTTGCGCTGGCAACCGGAGTTGGCAAAACCCGCTTGATGGGCGCGTTTGTGGCTTATTTATATTTGGTTTATGGCATTCAACATTTTTTGATTGTGGCGCCAAACCTGACAATTTATCGCAAACTTCTTGCAGATTTTAGCAAATCCAATCACCCAAAATATGTTTTTCGCGGCATTCAAGAAATAAACAGCACCACGGCAAGAATTATCACCACTAACAATTATGAAAATGACAGTGGCAAACAGCTTTTTGGCAATCAGCTGGAAATTAACATTTTTAACATTCAGCAATTTGCCCAAAAAGATCGATCGCAACAGCGCGGAATACACGGTTTTAAAGAAAATATTGGCGAGTCTTATTTTGATTATCTCAAAAGCCAATCCGACTTGGTGGTTATGCTTGATGAAGCGCATCATTATCATGCAGATGCGGCGTTGGAATCTCTTGATGATCTTGATCCGCTTTTTGCTTTGGAAATGACGGCAACTCCTTATTTGGGAAGCAAAAAAAGTGGCAAAGAAGTTGTTCAAATTGTCATGAAAAATGTTTTATATTCTTACAATTTGGGCGACGCGATTAGAGGAAAATTGGTTAAAAATCCATGGATTGGAACTGAAGCCGATCTTGATTTTTCAAAGTTTGATTTTGATTCAATTGAGGGCGATGCCAGAAAATTGCAATTGGCAGCTTTTTTTCATCAAAGAGCCAAACTTGGGCTTCAAGAATATGCTTTGGAAAATAATTTAAAAACTATCAAACCAGTTTTACTGGTTGTTGCCAAAGACACCAATCACGCCAGCGAGTTAAAAAATTTGATTGATAGCGACAGTTTTCATGGCGGCGAATTTAAGGGCAAAGTTCTTGAAATTCACACCAAAGTTAAAGGCGAAGAGGCGGAAGAAAATATCGAGCAATTAATTTCGCTGGAAGATGAAGGCAATTTGATGGAAGTGGTGATTCATGTTAACATGTTAAAAGAAGGCTGGGATGTTGCTAATGTTTACACAATTGCGCCTTTGCGCCAATCGGCGGCGGCAATTTTAACCGAGCAAACAATTGGGCGAGGTTTGCGTTTGCCTTATGGCGAGAGAACTGGAAATGAATTGGTTGATAAATTGGTGATTGTTGCTCATGAGCAATATTCAAAAATTCTTGAAATGGCAAAAGATTCTGTGCTTATTCAAGGGCAAATTGAGCAAATTAATCCGCGAGAAATTGGTGAGAAAAAAATTTTAATTCAGTCTTTGCCAATTGTTTTGAAAGAAGTGGCAAATGAAATTGAGAAAAGCGCGGCGATAATGGCTGAAATTACAATTGAAGTTAAAAAAGAAGTTTTAAAAAATCCGCAAAACGCAAATTTTAGTGAAGAAAAACAGCAAGAAATTATTGCTAAAAAAACCGAAGATAAAGTTTTGGATTGGGCGCGAAAAATTATTTCGCACGATCAGCAAAATGTAAAAAATTTGCCGTTATTTGATTTTGAAAGCGAGGCAAAAATTGAGATTAATAAAATTGCCACTGATTTTTACGAAAAGCCTAAAACCCATCATATTGCAATTCCGCGCCTTGATTTAAGACCAACTTTTGGCGAGATGGTGATTCATGATTTTGATTTAGATGAAACAAGAATGCGTTTTTATCAAAATTACCGAAACATCATTGAAGAGCAGCTGCAAAATGATTTAGAAAAAAATTTGTTAAATGAAGAAATTTTTGCTCAAAAAAATAAGCAAGTGACAAAAATTAATAGCTTTGGAAATTCTGCAAACCAAGTGCCGCAAAACACTATTATTGCGGCGCTTTGTGGTTTTGATGTTATTGATTATGATGATAAAAACCAAAAGCCTCTGCTTTTGAAATTAGCCAATCAAGCGGTTAATCATTATCGCAAAAAAGCAGAAGATGAAGAAAATTTGGCGCTGATTGTTGAAAGCAATATTTACTCAATTGCTGAAGATATTCACAAACAAATTTCTGAAAAAGTTGAATTTAAATCACCTTCATATTTGGAGTCAAAAATTGGCAAGCCAAAGCCATATTTAGAGGAGCATAATATTACCACAATTCCTGAAAACTGCGTTTCTTTGCAGTCTCAAATAGATAGCTTTAGCAGAAACTTTATTTATCGAAATTTTAAGAAAGCCTGCCATGTAGAATATCGTTTTGATGCCTCCGAAGAAGCCAGATTTGCCTATCTTTTAGAAAATGATAATGCGGTTAAATGTTGGATGAAGCCATCTCATAAGCAGTTTGAAGGTTTATTTTACAAAAAAGAACCAGAAAATATTTTCTCTAATTACGAACCCGATTTTGTCGTTGAATTGGCGAATGAAATTATTTTGGTGGAAGTAAAACCAGAAAATGAAATGCGCGATTTAAATGTTTTGGCAAAAAAACAAACAGCAGAAAAATTTTGTGAGTTAATAAGCCAAAATATTGGTAAATTTGAAATTGCAAAACCTTGGCGTTATGTTATTGTTCCAACTAACCGAATTAAAATTACTGCTACAATCGATGTTTTGCTTGGCTTTTTGGATAAAAATTAATGAACTAGCAAAATTCGCGACGAATTCAAAAAAAACTAATCAAAAAAAACTTATGAAACAAATCGAAATTACTAAGCAACTTGTTAAAGACCATAATTTAACTGAAGGCGAATATGCCAAAGTTTTGGAAATTTTAGGGCGCGTGCCGACAATTACGGAGTTGGGAATTTTTTCGGCAATGTGGTCGGAACATTGTTCTTATAAATCGACTAAAAAACATTTGAAAACCATGCATACAAGCGCGCCGTGGGTTATTTGCGGGCCGGGAGAAAATGCGGGCGTAATTGATATTGGCGACGGGCAAGCGGTGGTTTTTAAAATGGAAAGTCACAATCATCCGTCTTTTATCGAGCCTTATCAAGGTGCGGCGACTGGTGTTGGTGGAATTTTGCGCGATGTTTTCACAATGGGTGCGCGCCCAATTGCTAATCTAAACGCGCTGCGTTTTGGCGATATTAATCATCCAAAAACTAAACAATTAGTTAACGGCGTGGTTTCGGGAATTGGCGGTTATGGAAATTGCGTTGGCGTTCCAACTGTTGGCGGCGAAGTTACTTTTGATAAAAGTTATAATGGCAATATAATCGTAAATGCGATGACGGTTGGTTTAGCTGATTCGGATAAAATTTTCTATTCTGCTGCTTCTGAAATTGGTGCATCAGTGGTTTATGTTGGTTCAAAAACCGGTCGCGATGGCATTAATGGCGCGGTTATGGCATCTGACGAATTTAAAGAAGGTGACGAAGATAAGCGCCCAACTGTTCAAGTTGGTGATCCTTTCGCCGAAAAACTTTTACTCGAAGCCTGCATGGAATTGATGCAATCAGATTGCATTCTTTCAATTCAAGATATGGGCGCGGCGGGTTTGACATCATCATCTTTTGAAATGTCAGGCAAAGGTGGCACTGGAATTGAGCTTAATTTAGAAAATGTGCCGCAACGCGAAACCGGCATGACACCTTACGAAATCATGCTTTCGGAATCTCAAGAAAGAATGTTGATGATTATCAAGCCAGAACGCGAAGATTTTGCGAAACAAATTTTTGAAAAATGGGGACTTGATTTTGCGGTAATTGGAATTGTAACTAATAGCGGACGTGTAGTTATTAAAATGAATGGCGAAATTTACGCCGATATTCCGTCAGAACCACTTTCTGAAAGCGCTCCAGAATATGATCGTCCCTGGATTGATAGCCGGATTGATAGTCGCAACTAAGATGCTTCTAAAATCTCTAAGAATTAACTAAATCATGGTTTTTAGCTCCAATATTTTTCTCTTCGCGTTTTTACCTTTAACGCTGCTTTTCTATTTTTTGTCGCCCAAAAAACTGGCGACAAAAAATGTTAAAAATTCAATTTTGCTAATCGCCAGCTTGCTTTTCTACGCTTGGGGCGAAATGCATTATTTATGGCTTTTGGGGCTTTCGATCACGGCGAATTATTTTTTTGGAATATTAATTCACAAAAAATCACGCAATTTTTTCATCACAATTGCCATCATTTTTAATCTAGCGCTGCTTGGTTATTTCAAATATTCCAACTTTTTAATTGAAAATTTAAACCAGTTTTTCTCGCTACAAATCACCAATAAAAAAATCAGCTTACCGATTGGAATTTCATTTTTTACCTTTCACGCCATTTCTTATTTAATCGATATTTATCGCAGAAAATGTCGCCCGCAAAAAAATATTTTTGACCTAGCGCTTTACATTGCTTTCTTCCCGCAGCTAATCGCCGGACCGATTGTGCGTTATAATTTTATCGAAAAATATTTAACCAAACGCAGTCATAATTTTTTCGCCACAACTTATGGAATTCGCCGTTTTATAATTGGTTTGGGCAAAAAAGTTATCATCGCCAATCCACTTGGTGAATTTGCTGATGTGATTTTTTCTTCGCCTTTAACCGAAATAAATTCGCCTTTAGCTTGGGCTGGTCTTGTTTGCTATACACTACAAATCTATTTCGATTTTTCCGGTTATTCCGATATGGCTGTTGGGCTGGCGCGAATGTTTGGTTTTAAATTCCCAGAAAATTTTAATTATCCTTATATTTCAAGATCAATAAAAGAATTTTGGAGAAGATGGCACATGTCGCTTTCTGCTTGGTTTCGCGACTATGTTTATATTCCTTTGGGTGGCAATCGTGTCTCAATTGCTCGTCAATATTTCAATCTAGTTTTAGTATTTTTTCTTTGCGGATTATGGCATGGCGCAAGCTGGAATTTCATAATTTGGGGCATGTTTCACGGCGTATTTTTGGTATTTGAAAGATTAAAAATCGGACAAATTTTTTTGGATTTTATGCCAAAAATTATGCAGAATTTCTATGCGATTTTTGTGGTAATGATTGGCTGGGTTTTTTTCCGCAGTCCTGATTTAACTCATTCAATAGGCTTTTTAAAAACTATGTTTTCGGGAAATGAAATTGCAGCAATTTCTAATGATGTAGCAAGATTAATGAGATCGCATTTTATTTGGATGTCTTTTGTTTTGGCATTGATTGGATTTTCGCCTTTGATGAAAAAATTGGTGCAGAAATTCTCTAAAAACAGAATTTTTATGTTGAGTTTTGACGCAGTTTTAATCGCGATTTTAGTGTTATCTTTAACCAGACTTTCGGCAGCAACGCATAATCCGTTTATTTATTTTCAGTTTTAATTTCGAATGAAACAAAACAAACTCTTAATCACAGCTTTCGCCATAATTCTCGCGCTTCCAGCCTTAGACAGCATTTTTCATTTTTCACCGGTTAAAGACTTATTTGAAAAGCGTCAGCCAATTGCAAAGCCAGATTTTCCGCAAAATTTCGCCGATTTAAAAACTTTCCCTCAAAATTTTGAAAAATATTTTAACGATAATTATGGATTTCGCAAAAGTCTGGTTTCGTTAAACAGTCACATGATGGACAAGGTTTTTGATGAATCTCCAGATGCGCGCGCTGTTGTTGGTAAAGATGGTTGGTTTTATTTTGATAATCACAATTCGCTTCTCGATGCTCGCGGAATGGCAACAATTTCTGATGAAATGATTGAGCGCGGCGTAAAATCATTTGGAGAAAACTGGAAAAAAATGCGCGAAAAAAATATCAATTATTTACTGATAATTGCCGCCGATAAAAGCACGGTTTATCCAGAATTTTTGCCGGATTATATTAAGCCAAATGAGCCACACAGAATTGATAAATTTTTAAATGCGCTAAAAGCGAAATATCCTGATTTTCCGTTGGTTGATTTGCGTTCGACTTTAAAAAAAGCTAAAGAAAATGAAGTAATTTATCACAAAACTGACACGCATTGGAACAAGCGTGGCGCTCATTACGGCTATGTTGAAATTGCTAAAGCGCTAAAAATAAAACCGCATTTGCGAAAAGATTTTTTAGAAAGAGAAGATGAATTTATTCGCGGTGATATTTCTGATATTATGGGCGTTGAAACAACAAATCGTAATTATGAATTAGTTCCGAAATTTGCTCAAACTTATCATCGCGTTACCCCAACTGCGGCAGAAATTAAGTTTTTTCATAAATTAAATTTTTTCGAAAATTCTAATAAAAATTTGCCAATTATTTTTGGTTATCAGGATTCTTATTTCGGTGATCTATTTGGTTATATGTCAGAACATTTTTCTAAAAGTTTTTATGATAATGAATTTCCTTGTGATCTAAATTATGAAATCCTAAAAAACTATCATCCAAACGTTGTGATTCAGGAGTTCTGGGAAGGTAGGGTGGAAGTGGTTTTGAGTCAGTGTAAATAAATTAATTTCATTCTTAACTCTTAAATCAAAAGCCCTTAAATTCTAAAAATCTTAAATTTAAATCTTAAATTTCCCCAATGTCTAAAGTTCTAGAAAACCTAAAAACGCTTCTTCAAGTTCCTGATCTGGCATCTAAAAAATGGATCTATGAACAATATGATTCACAAGTAATGAACGACACTCTTTACACTCGCGGCGATGCAGCAATTGTGAGGGTTCATAATACAAATAAGGCTTTAGCAATTTCAACTGATTGTACTCCGCGTTATGTTGAGGCTGATCCTTTCGAAGGCGCTAAACAAGCGGTTGCAGAAACTTACCGCAATATTTCAGCAGTTGGTGGCAAGCCTTTGGCAATTACAAATTGTTTGAATTTCGGAAATCCGCAAAAACCAGAAATTATGGGTCAAATTGTTTTGGCAATTCAAGGAATTACCGAAGCTTGCAAAGCTTTGGATTATCCGGTGGTTTCAGGAAATGTTTCGCTTTACAATGAAACTGATGGCAAAGCAATTCAACCAACTCCGGCAATTGGTGGCGTTGGTTTGCTGAAAGATTTAAATAAAAGATGTGATGCTAAATTTAAAGTAGCTGGAGATGAAATTTTTGTAATCGGTAAAACCGAAGGTCATTTGGGATGTTCGCTTTATGAACGAGAAATTTTGAAAATTGCGCCGCAAAAAAATCCACCGAAAGTTGATTTGATTGAGGAAAAAAAGAACTCAGAATTTATTCGTGAATTGATTGAAAGCTCGTCAATCAACGCTTGTCACGATGTTTCGGATGGCGGTTTGTTGGTTGCTTTATTTGAAATGTGTAGTGAAAAATTAGGCTGCGATATTGATATTTTGGAATTTGTTGGTGAAGAAAATCAAATTTTATTTTCAGAAGATCAATCGCGCTATGTTGTTGCTCTTGATTGTGCGATGGTTACAGAATTTAAGAAAAAAGCTGAGAAAAAAGGAGTTTCAATTATTAAAATCGGCAAAACTTCCAAAGAAAAAATTCGTATTTCTGGAGTTGAGATTGAAGTTAAAGAATTAATTAAACTTAACGAAATAGTTTTTGAGAAAGCTTTTTCTTAAGATGCGGTAAATTTCAAGACCGTATGGACCCCGTCGTGAAGACGGGGTGACAAGTTTATCTTGCTCGAAGGAACAAGATTTATCTTACTCTAAGGAATAAGATTTAGCTTGCTCGAAGGAACAAGATTTAGCTTGCTCGAAGGAACAAGTTAGAAGTATGTACAAAAAACATACTAAGTGTCACCCCGTCTTTACGACGGGGTCCATACGAACTTGAAGAAAATAAAGATTATGAGGTTTGTTATAAAGCCTCCACCCGAAGGAACAAGTTAGAAGTATGTACAAAAAACATACTCAGTGTCACCCCGTCTTTACGACGGGGTCCATACGAACTTGAAGAAAATAAAGATTCTGAGGTTTGTTATAAAGCCTCCAAACAGTATTATTAATTCATGCCAAGTAAAAATTTTCGCTATGCCGCAATTGCGCTTCGATTTTTAGAAAAAATCCTTGGCTCAAATTTTTCCGTTACCGGAATAGAAAAGCTGCCACAACAGCCAATTATGTTTGTGGCTAATCATTTCACGCGCTCCGAAACTTTTTTTGTTCCCTACATTTTATACAAACATACCGGTCGTCAATTGCGTTGTCTTGCTGATTCCAGTCTTTACTCCGGTGTTTTGGGGCGTTTTTTGGAATCAGTTGGAACCATTTCTACCAAACATAAAAACCGCGATAATATAATCGTCAAAGACCTAATCACCGGCGAATATGATTGGATGATTTATCCCGAAGGTAGCATGCTCAAAAGCAAAGAAATCAAACATGAGCAGCGTTTCATTAATTACACGCCTTACCGCGTTGGACCAGTTCGAACTGGTTCAGCGGTTTTAGCTTTGAAGTCGGAAATTTATCGTGAAGATATTGTTGAAGCTTACGCCAAAAACCGAGCTAATGTTTTAAAGAATTTTGAAGAATTTCTTGATGTTCCTTATCAGGAATATTTTAAAGATATTAACACTCACATCGTTCCGCTCAACATTACTTATTATCCACTGCGTCCCGGCGTAAATAAAATCCAGAAATTGGCGCAGCGTTTAATTAAAACAATCCCAAAACAAGTTTTGGAAGAATTAGAAATCGAAGGAAATCTTTTGCTTGGCGCTGAAATAAATATCAGTTTTGGTGATCCGATAAATCTGGCAGATTATGTGAAATCAACGCGTAACTTGGTTAATCAGATTCCGATTATAAAAGATGAAACCAAAACTAATTTAATTTTACGATACCTGAAATCGCGTTTAACCAGTAATTTTATGGCAGAAATTTATTCTGATATTCAGATAAATCTCGATCATCTTTTTGCCGCAAGTTTAAGTTTTATCAAAGATCCAGAAATTGAAATCAGTCGTCTGAAAAGAATAATTTACATGTCAGCGGTGATGATCAAAAAGACTGGTAAAAACAGGCTTAATCACAGTATTTTTGAAGAAAATTTATTTAAAATTTTTCTTGATGAACCGCATAACGAATTTGACAGTGTTTTCGAACTAGCCAAAAAGCAGGGAATTATTGAAGAAGTTGGTGATGGCAAAATACAAATCAAAAAAGCGCTACTAGAAAAACAATATGATTTTCATGAGATTCGCCTCGAAAATTCTTTGCATGTGATTGCTAATGAATTTTCACTGCTGGAATTGGCTTTTGATATTGTAAAAAGAAATATCAAAACGCCTGATGATGAATTGCGCAGTAAGGTTTTTAACGAAATTTATCATCGTGATCTTGAGTCATTTAATATTGATTATGATATTTATTTTGATGAAAAGTTTTCTAAGGATAAATCGGTTGGATCACCGTTTTTTTTGGATTCGCGCTGCAAAAATTCGCCACGAACAACAAGAGTCGGCGTGGTTATTGTGCATGGCTATAAATCGGCGCCGCTTGAAATTGAAGGTCTGGCGCAATTTATTAATGGTTTTGGATTTAAGGTTTATGGCGTGCGTTTGAAAGGTCATGGAACTGCTCCGATCAATATGAAAGATGTAACTTGGGAAGATTGGTATTGCAGTGTGCAACGTGGATACGCAGCTTTACAAAATATTTGCTCAAAAATTATTTTGATCGGTTTTTCAACCGGCGGTCTTTTGAGTTTACTTTCCTGCGTTAGAAAAAATCATGCTTCTAAAAAATTATTTGCGGTGGTGTCGATTAATTCAGCTTTAAAATTGCGCGATCTCAAAGCGCGAATGGTTCCGGGAATAAATATCTGGAATGAAATGCTGGAGAAGTTAAATATTGAAAGAGGTCGCTTGGAATATGTTGATGATGTTCCAGAAAATCCGCAAATTAATTATAGCCGTAATTATTTAAAAGGCGTAGAACAGCTTGATAATTTAATGCATGTTTGCGAAAAAAATCTTTCCAAAATCACTACGAAAGCATTGATTATTCAGGGCGATAAAGATCCCGTAGTTAACCCAGATAGTGGGAAAAATATTTATGATAAAATTCATTCACCAGAAAAATATTTAGCAGAGTTAAATTTTGCAAATCACGTTATTGTTACCGCAGAAAGAAAAGAAGAAGTTTTTCAGGTGATAAGAAAGTTTTTGGCGCAATTAAAATTAATTTAAGATTTAAGTTTAGGAATAAAATTAATTAGCTAACAGTGTTTAATAGGCTGTCTAAAATCTTTTTAGAAACCCGTTTAATCTTACTTGAAATCAATTTCACAAATTCATGAAATCCAAGTTTACAAAAAGACCAGATCCGGAGATAGATGAGCAGGAAGATGAGGGAGAAAGTGCAGAAGTCGTAGCAAACGGTCCCGCGATTGCAGCAGCAAAAAAAAGTAAAATGATGATCATCGCTGCCTCATCAATTTTGATTACGGTAGTGATTTATTTTATGTTTTTTAAAGCTGATGAACCAAAAAAAGAAAATCTTGAAGAAGTGACTCCGCCACCATCAAGAGTAGCGCCAGACGAGGAGGGAAAATCTCCATTTGAAATTGAAGCTCCAGAAAAAAAAGAAGATGTTTCGTTGTTGGATAAGCCGGCAAAACCTGATGTTCCAACTTTACCGGAGCTTCCCGAAGGAATGGAACCGGAGTCTGAGCAGTTACTTCCGACTGCAAATCCGCAGCAATTATTGCCTACGCAAAATATGCCAAGTCAGCAAAATAATAATCAGACGCAGGTTAATCCGCAAAATCTGGAAAAACTAAATGCCGATAATAATCAACCGGAAAAAACCAAAGATACTGATCCGCGCTATGCGCCAATAATTGTTTTTGGCGGCACGGCGGAGGGTACGCCATCTCGTGGCGTTGGTTATGAAAATAATATTGTAAACTTGAATCAAGATCCGATCAATAAATTACAAAAAAGTAAAGCTGGAGTTACTGCAACTTTTATTGCAGATCGGGCTCACATAATTGCTCAAGGTAAATTATTAACTGCGGTTTTAGAAACAGCCATTAACACCGAAATTCCTGGTTTTGTGCGCGCAATAATTAGTCGTGATGTTTATGCAGAAGCGGGCAATCAAATTCTAATTCCGCGCGGCTCAAGATTATTTGGAACTTATTCCAGTAAAATCACGCGCGGTCAGGGCAGAGTTGAAATAGCTTGGACGCGTCTAATTAGACCGGATGGAGTTGACATGGCAGTTACTTTTAATGCTTCTGATCAATTTGGCAGATCGGGAATTCCGGGAGATGTTGATAATAAATATAGCGCTCTTGTCGCCAATTCAATGCTGACAAGTATTCTTGCTGTCGGCGGCGTTGCAGCAGCGCAAAAACTTTTAGGAAGTGGTGGTCAATCAAATACAACAACAACTAATCCAACTCAAGGCACAACTACAACTACTGGAAGCGCTGCTAACCAAGCAATTTACGACGTAAGTAAAACAATCATTGATACCGTAGGGCAGGTAATTGGATCTTCACTTAATTCCAATCCAGTTATACGAGTTCCTCAAGGTACTCGAATTACTGTGGTGGTGAATTCTGATATTAACATTCCATCAATGAAATAATGTCTCAAAAAATTAGTCCTTTATCCCTTCGGGATACGGAAACGCGACACGAGTCGCGCCCCGCTTTGCAGGGATCACCATCCATTATTTCTATGGGACATACGGGAAAAATTATTAACATTCACTTAATTTCCGATTCTACGGGCGAAACTTTAAGTTCAGTGGCGCGCGCAGTTTTATCGCAATTTGAAGGTGTTGAATCAAATGATTTTATTTGGCCTTTGGTGCGCACTAAGCCTCAGTTAGAAAGAGTTATGGAGTCGATTGCCAAAGATCCTGGAATTGTGATGTATACAATTTTGCATGATGATTTAACTGATTCTTTGAAGCGTCATTGTTACGAATTAAAAATTCCCTGTATTCCGGTTTTATCACATATTATAGCCGAATTTTCTAATTACTTGGGAATGAATATTAGTCATACAATCGGTCGCCAGCACTTGCTCGACAGAGAATATTTTTCACGCGTTGAAGCAATAAGTTATACAATTAATCACGATGACGGACAAGCTGGTTGGGATTTATATGATGCCGATATTGTGATTGTCGGAGTTTCTCGAACATCAAAATCGCCAACGTCAGTTTATCTTTCCTGTCGTGGATATAAGACGGGAAATATTCCATTTGTTTCAATCGAGACAATACCAGCAAGCATTTACGATTTAAAAAAACCTTTAATTGTTGGTCTAACAATTAATCCAGAAAAATTAGTGCAAATAAGGCAAAGCCGTTTAAGTTCAATTGGGCAAGAGTCTGTAAGTGATTACGTTAATATCGAATCGATCAAAAATGAAGTTGCAGAATCAAGAAAGTTATTTGCTAAACTAAACTGTCAGGTAATCGATGTTACCAAAAGATCAGTTGAAGAAACGGCAGCTAAAATTATCCAATTGTTACAAGAGAAAAAACTTCGCGAGAAAACAAATCAGTAAATTATAAATTATGGTTAAACGTAATATTTTGATTGTTGACGATGAACCTACGCAACGTAAGGTTCTAGGCAAATTTATGGAAGATTTAAATCACAACTATTTAGTCATGAGCAGTGGCATGGAAGTGGTAGATTTTTTTATGAATAAAAAAGTCATAAAAGGTCTCTCTTGTCATGATATTGATGTGATGTTGCTTGACCTTTCAATACCTGATTTAGATGGTCTAACTGTTCTAAAGCAGATTTCTCCAATAAAAGGTGATTTACAGGTAATAGTTCTTACAGCTAATAAAGACGTAACTCTAGCAGTTACCGCAATTAATTACGGTGCGATTGATTATATAGTGAAAGGCGAGCGCGACATTTTCGCCCGCGTTACCGCTTCAATCAATAATGCGATTGAAAAGAAAAACCTGAAATATCAAGTTTCGCACTTGGTGCGCAAAGGCAAAGATCAAGTGGCTTTCTCAGATGTGATCGGTCAAAGCGAATCAATTTCCAATGCCATCAAACTAGCGAAAAAAGCAGTTAATTCAACAATTCCAATTTTACTTGAAGGACCAAGTGGTTCGGGAAAAGAGCTTTTGGCGCGGGCAATTCACGGCTCTAGCCCAAGATCGGGAAAACCATTCGTAATCGTTGAATGTGATTTATTAAAAAGTAACAACGCTGAAGAAGAGATTTTTGGTTCGGAAAGAATGCTTGCCGACGGTATGATTAAAAATATTGGTAAAATTCGTGAAGCCAATAACGGCACAATTTTCTTTGAAAAAATTGATTCTTTGCACGCTGATTTGCAGGTAAAACTTTTGCGTTTTATGCAAGAAGGTGAATTTACTCCGGTTTTGGGAAAATTCCCAATTCGCGCCAATGTTCGCGTTATTTCTTCAACTTGTCGCGATATGGAGAAAATGGTTTTGTCACGTAAATTTCGCGAAGATTTACGTTACAGAATTGCTTCTTTCCCAATTACAGTTCCTTCTCTTAAAGAACGCGGCGAAGAAGATATCAGGATTTTAACCGAAAATTTCTGTCGCGATTTCAGTATTAATGAAAACAAAAAAATCAAAGCCATTAATCAAGACACTTTCTATCTGCTCTTTAATTACGATTGGGAAGATAATGTGCGCCAGTTAAAAAACTCGGTGTTTCGCGCCGTAGTGCTTTGCGATGGAGATTTTCTTAAGCCAGAACACTTCCCGCAATTATTAAATAAAGAAAATAACAGCATCACCAAAGCCAAATCGGCGATCAAAAAAAATTCCGATATTAACAGCGAATTAATCGATATTTTTGATGATGAAGGTAAATGCAAAACTGTTGATTTAATCGAAGAAGAAATTATCCGCAGATTAGTTGACATCTACAACGGCAACCTTTCTGAAGTTGCCAAACAACTTGACATCGGCAGATCAACAATCTACCGCAAATTAAAAATTCTAAATGAAGGTGAAGATGAGAAAAGTTAAAACTGCGATTTTTCCAGTTGGTGGTTTAGGCACGCGCTTTTTGCCAGCGACTAAATCAATGCCGAAAGAAATGTTGCCAATCGCCAACAAGCCTATCATTCAATATGCTTTTGAAGAAGCGCGCGACGCGGGAATTGAAAAATTTATTTTCATAACTGGGCGTAATAAAAATTCTATCAACAACCATTTTGATCACGCTTATGAGCTTGAATCAAAGCTTGATGAAAAAAATAAATCACAAGAATTAATTCAAGTTATGGGTTGGCTTCCAGAAGCTGGGCAAATGGCTTTCGTGCGCCAGCAAAAGCCTTTAGGTTTGGGTCACGCAATTTGGTGCGCCAGAAATTTCATTGCTCATGACGAAGCTTTTGTTGTGATTTTGGCTGATGAAATGATGATGCAAAGTCCGAATCGTCCAAGAAATTTTCTTGGTGAAATGATTGATCTTTATCACAAGAAAGAAGTGTCCTCAAGTGTTATAGCTGTTGATGAAATTGATATGAACGAAACTCATAAATATGGCATCATCAAAAATGAAGGTGATGAAAGAATCATCGATATGATTGAAAAACCAAAATCTGAAGTTGCGCCATCAAATTTAGCAATTACGGGGCGTTATATTTTACAGCCAGAAATTTTTGAATATCTGGAAAAATTTGAAATTGGCAGTGGTGGCGAAATTCAGCTTACAGATGCAATGAAGGCAATGTGCAAACGTCATCCTTATTATTATAAAAAAATTGATGAAGTTCGTTTTGATTGCGGCAATGTTTTAGGCTATCTTGAAGCTAATATTGCTTATGCGATGCATAATGAAGCGATCAACGCTGATGTGAAAAAAATTCTGCAAAAATATTCTAAATAATCATTTTATTAAAATCAGATAGATCCTGAATCAAGTTCAGGATGACGGAGTTTTTATAGAACTCGTTTCTTCCGCATCGTCATCCTGAACTTGATTCAGGATCTATACCAAATTAACTATCTCTTGATAGCCATAACTTTGTCTTTTTGGTAAAAATTTGCCCAGAAAATGACGCTGTATCACTTGATACAGCTTACATTTCCAGTCGCAATTTTTCCTCAAAAATACTTCGTTAGCGCTATCAAGAGATAGTTAATTTGGTATATCCGATTTTCAATTCAACAACAACTCTAATTAAAAAAACAAACTATGAAAACAGCATTTGTCTTTCCAGGTCAAGGTTCTCAAGTGGTTGGAATGGGAAAAGATTTGTATGAAAATTTTGTTCACGCGCGTGAAATATTTCAAAAAACTGATGAAATTTTAGGAGTAAATCTTTCCAAAATCATGTTTGAAGGACCGAGCGAAGAATTAACAAAAACTGAAAATACCCAACCAGCTCTAATGGCGGTTTCAATTGCACTTACAACAGTTTTAGAAAAAGAATTTGGTAAAAAAATAGAAGATCTTTGTTTGTTTGTAGCAGGACATTCTTTAGGTGAATATTCAGCATTATGCGCGGCGAAGGCGATTTCACTGGAAGAAACAGCAAAACTTCTGCAAGTTCGTGGATCAGAAATGGCAAAATGTGGCGAAAAATCACAAGGTGCAATGGCGGCAATTTTAGGCGTGGAAATTGAAGTGGCCGAGGAGATTGCAAGAGAAGCGGCGCAAGGCGAAATTTGCCAAGTTGCCAATGACAATTCAGTTGGACAAGTTGTAATTTCTGGCTCTAAAGCCGCAATTGAACGTGCTTTGGAAATTGCTAAAGTTAAAGGCGCCAAGCGCGCGATTGCACTTCCCGTAAGTGGCGCTTTTCATTCTGATTTAATGTTGGAAGCGCAAGGCAAAATGAAAATTGCTTTGGCAAGTGCTAATATTAAAGCGCCGATAATTCCAGTTGTGGCAAATGTTACTGCAAGTTTGGTAAGTGATCCAAATGAAATTCGCGATTTACTGGCAAAACAAATTACTGGTGCAGTTAGATGGCGCGAAACCATGCTATTTATGGCGGCACAAGGTATTGAGGAAGTCATTGAAATTGGTTCAGGAAAAGTTTTATCGGGAATGGTTGCTAGAACTTGCCCTAGTGTTAAATCGAGATCAATCCAGAATACTGAAGATTTGAAGGCTTTTGTGGAAACGCTTTAAACAGATTCCTAGAGCCTGTCTTAAATCTTTTTTAATCCCATATTTCGTCCTATTTTTGCTTATTTTTTGACAAAATTACTCCAAGTATATCCAGATACTCGTCATAATTTTTTCAAAAAAGCGCTAAAAATATGCCAAAATTTGGGATTAAAAAAGATTTAAGACAGGCTCTTAGAAATTTGTTAGGTAAAAAAATCAGCAAAAGACCAAATTGGATAACCTGTTAAAAAATATTCTAAATAGTTTCTTAAAAAGACAAGGTGAAAGAAATGAAGTTTTTTTAAGTAAAAAACTGTTGCAGATAGTGATTAATCTAATGAATGTGCAGCGGCTCAAAAAAGAGCAAGAAATGGTGGAGATATGCGGGTTCGAACCGCAGACCCCCTGCTTGCAAAGCAGGTGCTCTACCAACTGAGCTATATCCCCAATGTTTTTTAAAATTCCAAAAACAAGGTCGCGGAAAATAGAAATGACAAACGAATTGTCAAAGTATTTTTTGTAAATTAATTGAATTAATTTTTCCGGCTGGTTTAAAAAAATAAAAATCCAAATTCTTCAGTTTTTTAAAATGTTAAAAAAAGCTTTTAGTTTAATCGAGTTGTCCATAGCAATCATGGTGATTTCAATTTTGATTGTGGGATTTTTAAACGTTTCAAGTGGCAAGGGCAGCAATAACAAAGCAAAAATCACCAAAGATCGTATTGATATAGTTTATAAATCTCTTGGCGAATTTGTGCTGAAAAATAAAAGATTGCCTTGTCCAGCTTCAATTAAGGCAATTAAAACCGTGGATGCAAATTATGGAATTGAAGGAACTGCTGCCGGAACATGCACTTCTGGAACCGGTGTTTATCTTTCAACTGCAAGTGGCGCAACTAATATGGTTTATGGAATGATTCCGGTTAAATCTTTGGGCTTAAGTAATGATTATGGAGAAGATGGATTTGGCAGTAAATTTGCTTATATTGTAGATAAAACTTACACAATAGGTACGACATTTTCTACTTCCAGCGGCAGCGTTTTGATTCAAAAATATATCAATGGCGCTTATGTTTCTGATTCCAATAACGCCATTTTTGCAATCATAAGTTATGGACCAAATAAGAGCAGCTCTTTTAATGCTAACTCAAGTTCACAAAATATACTTACTTCAGATGTTGATGAAATGTTTAATGATCCAATAACTTTAAATGATGTCGCCAAAACTGCTGATTTTACTCAGACATTGGTTAATTCTAGTGAGCGTAGCACTATATTTGATGATATAGTTTTTTACAAAAGCCGTGATAATTTTTTAAAAGATAGTAAGGCGTTAAATATAGTTAACGGTAATATTACTTCGAGTGCTAATATAACATCTAATACTAGATGTACTACTACTGGCGGCGGAACAACTGATACCGCAGCTGTTCCCGGAAAAACGATTCATAGATTTACTAGCAACGGAACTTTAGTTTGTACTTACTCCAAAACAGCAACTATTCTAGTAGTTGGCGGCGGCGGTTCTGGCGGTTCTCATAAGTCATTAAATGCTGGTACTGGAGGAGGCGGCGGCGGCGGTGTTATTTTGATTCCAAGTGTTAACCTTCCTGTTGCTACTTATACTATTACAGTTGCTGGAACTACCTTGGGGAAAACACAAACCAGTGCCACTTGCGCTGGTACTGGTAACACAGGGGCAAACAGCATCTTTTCCGGCAGTGGATATACTATTACCGCTAAGGGAGGAGGTGGAGGTGGTGGGTGTGGTACTGCTAATGGAAATGCAGGCGGTTCAGGAGGTGGTGGGCATTGTAATGGGATTGGTGGTAGTGGTGCTAATGCTGGATCGGTATCTGGAATAGCAACTTATAGTTTATTTGCTAGATCTGGTGGCACTACTAGTGGTGGTTGTTCCTCTGGCGGTGGCGGCGGCGGCGGTGCTTCGGCAAGTGGATCACCAGTTGCTTCCGGTAACACTGCAGGAGGTAATGGAGGGGAAGGTTATTCCAGTAGCATTAGCGGTAGTCTTGTAGTATATGGTTCAGGTGGCGGCGGTCAGGGAGCTACCGGTGGTACGGGCGGAACTAATGCTGGAAATGGCACTTCCGGTTCAAATACCAGTAGAACTAACTTAGATGCAATTGCCAATACTGGCAGTGGCGGCGGCGCTAATAGTGACGTGAATGTTCGTTCTGGAGATGGTGCTTCTGGAGTTGTTATTATTTCTTACTAAAAATTAGAAATAAATTTAGGAAACTTTTTAGAAAAAAATGCAAAAAAAAGCTTACAGTCTAATTGAACTTTCAATCGTAATTTTAATCATCTCAATTCTGATTAGTGGCGCATTAACAGTTTTTAGCGGTTCGGCAAATAATAAAAAAATCACCATAACAAAAACTCGTATTGATGAAATTTACAAAGCTTTGGGAGGATTTTTGCTTGTAAATGGCAGACTACCTTGCCCAGCTTCGATTATTGCAATAAAATCTACTGACGCAACTTATGGAGCTGAAGGAACTGCCGCTGGAAACTGCACGGCTGGTGGTGGGGTTTATGCTTCAGGATCGTCTAATTTGGTTTACGGATTAGTGCCGGTAAAAACTTTAGGATTACCAAATGAATATGCTGAAGATGGCTTTGAAGGTAAAATTGCTTATATTGTAGAAAAAAATTTCACCACTAGCTCAACTTTCGATAATGCTACTGAAACTGCAACTATGACTTTAAATGAGATTTCGCAAGGTGTGAATCAGGTTATTACCAATGATGCAATTTTGGCTTTAGTTAGTTATGGAGCGAATAAATCTGGGGCTTTCAATGCTAATGGCACAGTTCAAAACACTCGCTCAAGCGATAACAGCGAAATGGAAAATGATCTTGGTGCGAGCAACGCTTTTGATAAAAATCTGGTTTTTAACGCGCCTGATAATGATGTTTTTGATGACATAGTTTTTTATAAAACTAGAAATTCTTTAATTTCAGATTTTGATGCATTTTCACTGCTTAATTGTTTGAATGGCACTTTGAGTCTTTCATATCCAAGCGCGGCAACATATTCTTGGCCCGAATCTTCTTATAACCAAGTTGTTCCTTCGACAACCGCTTGTCCTGCGCCTTACACAACTTCTGTTGGATATCCTACCAGAAGATGTGGTGCTTTCGGAATTTGGGAAAGTAGCGTTATAAATCCTTGTACTACGTAAAAATGATGAAAAAAAATTTAAAAAAAACAGCATTTAGTTTAATCGAAATTTCAATCGTGGTTTTGATTATTGCTATTTTAATCACCGGATCTTTATCGAGTTCGATCACCGCAATCAATAACGCCAAAGTAAAATCAACGCGCGAGCGTATGGACGAAATTTACAAAGTCTTGGGAAATTATTTGTTGGTTAATGGTAAATTGCCATGTCCAGCGTCAATTCTGGAATTAAAACCTAGCTCAACTTACGGAACTTCTGTCGGAACAGCAGGAACTTGTTCTGGAACTGGAGTTTATTCTTCCGCAACTTCAGGCGCAACTAACTTGGTCTACGGAATGGTTCCAGTAAAAACTTTAGGACTAAGTAATGATTTAGCTGAAGATGGTTTTGAAGATAAAATTGCTTATATTGTAGATAAGAATTTCACCGGAGCAAACTTTGGAACTGCTGCTTCAACCGCAACAATGACAATTAACGAAATTCCTGGAAGCGTTACCAAAACAATTACCGATGATGCGATTTTTGCTTTGGTGAGTTACGGCATTAATAAATCAGGCGCTTTCCCGATTAATTCAGCAACGCAAATTGCTAGATCAAGCGATGCTTCTGAAGCGACAAATGATCTTGATAGCATTGTTAGTCCGCTTTTCGACAAGATTTTAATCAGTGATGCTAAAAATAGTGATGTTTTTGATGATGTGGTTTTTTACAAAACCAGAAATAATTTATTGCTTGATTTCGGAGCTTTATCCTTGGTGCCATGTCAGGCTGGAGTGTTAAGTTTAAATTACGGAGGCGCTGCAAATTATAGCTTTGCCCAAGGTTCTTACAATCAATTAGTAGTTTCAACAACGCAATGTCCTGTTGGGTATAGATCAACTACTAATTATCCAACTAGAAGATGTGGTGCATTTGGGGTTTGGGATTCGGTGGCGATAAATCCTTGTACGCCGTAAATTCCATATACCAAAGTTTACTCAGTTCTGGCTGGTCTTCTATTGTCTCTGGAATCTCTGTCGCGATTATTATTTCTGTTACCGTTGTTTCTATTTCCGGATCTTTTGTCATTTCTCATTCTTCTAGGAGGCTTTCTTGAAAGAACTTTTCTTTCAATTGAAGTAACTAAAAGTGCAAAAATAATCACTGCGGCATTAATCGCGAATATTTTTACAGCTAATCCTTTTTCACCGTCCTGAATAAGGTAATAAACCAGATAAAGAACTGCTAAATTATAAATTAAGCCAAACACTTGTCCTAAGCGAAAGCTGAACACATTCGACATTAGATATTTGCTTTGCCATTGATGGCGGTAGTCTTGTTCTTTTTTTATAAGTTCGGGTGATACTGAAGAATTTTCTTGGTCTCGGTCTGAATAATAATTTGAAGATCTTTGTCTATTTTCTCTCATTTTGTTTTAGTTTAAAAGCTGCCAATTCGTTATCTGACGCGACTTCATATCTATCTTGACCAAGTGCATAATGCTCTTCGGCAAAAGGGAATTTTTTAATTCTGCCAAGGGCAAAAGTTGGGACTGATGCGAAGCCGGCAATAAATCTGCGCACATATTTCAGCGCAAGCCGTGTTGATCTGACGAATGACAAGGGATTTAAGAATTTGAATTATAAGGTTTGGGCTTTTTAGAAATGATTGGTTGGTGAAAGTTGGCGTTCTAGGGGGAGCGGTTTTAGAAAGCAAAAAGTTTTTTTACTTAGGAGTAGTGTTTTTATAAAAATGTTTCAAACATGAGTTCGAGATAAGGTTGGATAAATCCTTAAACTGATTAAAAACATGCAAGTGCAATAAAGGTCACCTTTGACATCGATTTTCATTTATACCAAATTAACTATCTCTTGATAGCCATAACTTTGTCTTTTTGGTAAAAATTTGCTCAGAAAATGACGCTGTATCACTTGATACAGCTTACATTTCCAGTCGCAATTTTTCCTCAAAAATACTTCGTTAGCACTATCAAGAGATAGTTAATTTGGTATAGGTATAAAATTGGTATCAAAAGTTAGGTTTCTCGAATCAGTTTTAATATATACAAACCAAAAAAGCTCCCTTCAGAATTTCTGAAAGGAGCTTTTAAATTTTAATATCGGGAGCCACCACCACGCAAACCCAGCGTGTGTATTCATATTTCCCGTGAGGGTCTTGTATTCTGATACACTCCCGACAAAGCAGATTTTTTTTACTTAAAAATTTTTTGCAAGATATTTATTTCCTTTCCTCTTCCCTTACTCCAAGAATATGGCAAATCGCTGAGGTCATTTCGGAGCGGTTTAATGTATAAAAGTGAAAATCATTCACTCCTGCGTCATGTAAAATTCGGCAAAGTTCAACTGCAACAACGCCAGCAATTAATTGGCGAGTATCTTGTTTTTCATCAAGACCAGTAAAAATATTATCCATCCATTTCGGAATTTTCGCGCCGCACATTTTAGCAAAATGCTTGGTTTGTTTTACATTACTTACCGGCAAAATTCCTGGAATAATCGGAACTTTAATTCCAGCTTTACGACATCTTTCGACAAAAGAAAAATAAACATCAGTATCAAAAAAGAATTGTGTAATAATGCGGTCAGCTCCGGCATCAACTTTGCGTTTCAAATTATCAATATCTTCCGCCATGTTTTTTGCTTCTGGATGTTTTTCTGGATAGCCAGCAACTGAAATTTCGAAATCAGCAATTTTTTTAATTCCAGCGACAAGTTCATTGGCATATTTATAACCATGCGGATGAAGTTGATAATTTGGGCTGGAAGCTGGCATATCGCCACGCAAAGCCACAATATGACGCACGCCCATTTTCCAATAATTGCGCAGAATTTCATCGGTTTCTTCTTTGGAAACTGCGACACAAGTTAAGTGAGAAGCTGGTTTTAAAGTGGTTTCATCAACAATTCTTTTAATAGTGTGATGAGTTCTTTCGCGAGTTGATCCGCCAGCGCCGTAGGTTACGGAAACAAAATTAGGATTAAGATTTTTTAAGTTAGAAATCGCGTCCCATAATTTAATTTCCATTTCATCGGTTTTCGGCGGAAAAAATTCAAAGGAAACATTAATGTCGCGTTTGTTGGAAATAACTTCTTCCAGTTTGTTTGTATAGATTTTCATTAGCTTATTTATTTATAAACCGACTTCCCGGCTTAATCGCCGGAATATTTTTTAATTCTTCTGGCACATTATTTTCGTCAAAAGTTTTTACGTTAACTTTTAAAAGAGAAATAACCGCAACGCCCATTTTATCTTGCAAATCTTCTTCGCCACTGCGATCAACCAATGAAGCTTCGGCAACAATTTTTGCGCCAAATTTTTTAACCAATTCAAAAGTTTCCAAAGAAGATTTTCCTGTTGTAATTACATCTTCAATCACCAAAACACGCGCATCTTTTTCCAATTCAAAACCACGACGCAATTCAAATTGACCATTAACTCTTTCACAAAAAATTGTTGGAAGTCCAAGTTGACGACCCATTTCATAACCAACAATTACACCGCCCATTGCTGGCGCTACAACAATATCAGCAAAATTTTTGCCTAATTTATTTTCAATTTTTTTAGCTAATTCGGAACACAGCTTTTCTGATCTTTTTGCATCCATTAAAACTCGCGCGCATTGCATGTAAGTGTCAGAATGCAAACCAGAAGAAAGAATAAAATGCCCTTTTAAAATCGCTTTAGCTTGTTCAAATTCTTGTAAAATTTCTTGCTCTTTTATGTTCATGATGGGAATGTGAAAAAAATTTTTGTAAATGGCTCTACAACCAGCAAAATCAGGCTTAAGAAAAAAATATGCAAGATAAAAAATCCTACATAACTTCCGCAGTTAAAACCATTGAAACTGAAATTGATGGTTTGAAGTCACTGCTGACAATATTGGGCGAAAATTATATCAAGGCCGTTGATTTAATTTTAAACTGCCGGGGTCGCGTTGTAATTAGCGGCATGGGAAAAAGTGGGCATATAGCAAATAAAATGGCCGCAACTTTCGCTTCCACCGGCACGCCGTCATTTTTTATTCATCCGGGTGAAGCAAGCCACGGTGATCTTGGCATGATTACACAAGAAGATGTTGTAATTTTACTTTCCAATTCTGGTGAAACCAAAGAATTGAAAGACATTATTTATTATTGCAAAAGATTTGAAATCCCAACTATCGGCTTCATTCGACGCGCCGAATCTGAGCTTACAAAAACCAGCACTATTCCTTTAGTTTTGCCAGCAATTCCAGAAGCAAATTCTGTAAACGCGCCAACCACTTCAACCACAATGATGTTAGCTTTGGGTGACGCTTTAGCTGTGAGCTTAATTGAAGCCAAAGGATTTAGCGCCGAAAATTTCGGAACTTTTCATCCCGGCGGAAAACTTGGTTCAAACTTTTTAAAAGTGAAAGAATTAATGCGTTCAGACAAAGACATTCCGGCAGTAAAAGAATCACAAACAATTTCTGAAGTTTTGATGGAAATGACTTCCAAACATTTAGGATGTACCGCAGTTTTAAATGACAATGATGAAACTACTGGAATTATTACTGATGGCGATTTGCGTCGCCATATTTCGCCGGAGCTTTTTTCACAAACTGCAGCACAATTAATGACTAAAAACCCGATCGTAACAAGTGCAGATACTTTAGCGGTTGAAGCAATTGCGGTGATGAATAAAAAATCAATTACTAGTTTGTTAGTTTTGGATGAGCAAAAAAAAGTTGTAGGAATTTTACATCTTCATGATTGCTTACGAAGTGGAGTGGTTTAGAAAACTAAATATAAAATTTTCGAATAAAAAAATACTCAAAATTTGTGATAAAATAAAATAAATTATAATCATGTCATCTCTAACAGCCTTCTCTTACTTGATTTCAGCGGTTCTTTTTATTCTCTCGCTTTATGGTCTATCTTCGCCAAAAACTTCACGCACCGGAAATTATTTCGGCATGGCAGGAATGGGGCTGGCGATTCTCACTACTTTATTTTTACCGCAAGTTCATAATCACATCATAATCATAATCGCCATCGCAATTGGCGGCGGCATTGGTTATTTCATCGCCCGTAAAGTTAAAATGACAGCAATGCCGCAATTAGTTGCTGGCTTTCATTCTCTGGTTGGATTAGCCGCAGTTTTAATCGCCGCCAGCGCTTTATGGCTGCCAAATTCATTTAACATTGTTGAAGATAATCACGTCAAATTTGCCAGCCTTATTGAAATGGGACTTGGCGTTGTAATTGGCGCAATTACTTTCACCGGTTCAATCGTTGCCTTCTTGAAACTCAATGGCAGCATGAAATCAAAATTCACTTTATTTAAAAACCCGAAAGAAACTTCTAAATATATCTTCATAATTTCTGCTGGCGTTTTATTAAGTTTCATAATTTTCGGTGGCTCAAAATTTCTCTTCATTATTCTCACCTTATTATCTTTTTTCATCGGCTTCATGCTAATCGCGCCAGTTGGCGGCGCGGATATGCCGGTTGTAGTTTCAATGTTAAATTCTTATTCAGGCTGGGCGGCAAGTGGCATCGGATTTACTTTAAATAATCCACTTTTAATCATTACGGGAGCTTTAGTCGGAGCAAGTGGCGCGATTCTAAGTTATATCATGTGCAAAGCGATGAATCGCTCAATTATCAATGTCATTTTTAGTGGATTTTCTGAAGTTGCGCAAAGTGCTGCGGTTGATGCAAAAGAACAAAAACCAGTTAAACAAGGAAGTCCGGAAGATGCAGCTTATTTAATGAAAAGCTCTTCTAAAGTTATAATAGTTCCCGGCTACGGAATGGCGGTTGCCGGCGCGCAACATGCCGTTGCAGAAATGACTAAAATGCTTGAAGTCGCTGGTGTTGAAGTAAAATTTGCTATTCACCCCGTTGCCGGAAGAATGCCCGGTCACATGAATGTTTTGCTTGCTGAAGCTAATATTGATTATGAAAAAGTTTTCGAACTGGAAGATATTAACGGTGAATTTAAATCAACCGATGTGGCTTTTGTAATTGGCGCAAATGACGTTACAAACCCAGCCGCCAAAACCGACAAAACCAGCCCAATTTACGGAATGCCGATTTTAGATGTGGCTCATGCCAAAACTGTTTTCTTCGTTAAACGCTCAATGGCTTCAGGCTATGCGGGAGTTGAAAATGAACTATTCTTTAACGACAACACCATGATGATTTTTGGTGATGCGAAAAAGGTAGTGGAAGAAATTGTGAAAAATTTGAATTAGGGGAAAAGATATCGAACTTTTGATGTCATAACATTGAGTTCGGTTTCTTGATTCAAAAAAACTCCAAATAACTTACTTAAAAAAAACTATGAAAACAAACGCAAACTCACTTCGCGTGGGCAATGTAATCGAATTTCAAAATCAACTTTGGACCGTTCTTAAACGTGATCACGTAAAACCAGGTAAAGGCGGCGCATATATTCAAATTGAAATGAAAAATATCGTTACCGGCAACAAAACCAATACTCGCTACAATTCTAGCGAAGATGTTGATGTTGCTTTCGTTGAACAAAAAAATTATCAATTCCAATATTTCGATCAAAATGAATTAGTCGCGATGGATATGGAAAATTTTGAAACCGTGCAATTTCCAAAAGAATTAGTTGGCGAACCTTTGCCATTTTTGCAAGAAGGCATGAATATTCGCGTTGAATATTGCAACGATAAACCAATTTCAATTGCTCTTCCAGAACAAGTTTTAGGAATTGTTGAACAAGCTGATGCAGTTGTTAAAGGTCAAACTGCTTCTGCTTCATATAAACCAGCTATTTTACAAAATGGCGTTCGTGTATTGGTTCCACCATTTATTTCAACTGGTGAAGAAATCATTGTCAGAACTGAAGATTTTACTTATGTCAGTAGAGCAAAACCACATAGTTAGGTTTGTTAAAATGAGCGGAGCCGGCAACGACTTCGTCATTTTTGATGCCCGCAAAACTACAATTAATTTAAGCGCCGCGCAAATTGTTAAAATTTCTAATCGCAAAAATATTGGCTGCGACCAATTAATTGTGATTAGAAACTCTGATGCCGCTGATTGTCTGATGGAAATTTATAATTCCGATGGATCGCTTTCCCAAGCTTGCGGGAACGCCACCAGATGCGTTGCTGCAATTTTAATGAAAGATTCCAATTCCGATGCAATTAAAATTAAAACTGCCGCCGGAATTTTAAAATGCTGGCGCGAATCCCACGGGTTAAATAACGGCATGATTTCAGTTAACATGGGAATTCCCAATTTCGATTGGCAAAAAATTCCTCTTTCCTATGAGGCAGATTCCCAAAAAATTTCTCTTTTCGATTTTGAATTTGCTTGCACTAATGTTGGAAATCCTCACGCCGTGACTTTTATTGCAAATCCACTTTCTGATGAAAAATTTTTTGATGTTGGACCAAAAGTTGAAACTAATTCTATTTTTTCTAAAAAAACCAATGTCGAATTTGCGCAAATAATATCTGACAATTTAATCGAAGTCAGAGTTTGGGAACGCGGCGCTGGCGAAACCTTAGCCTGCGGCTCTGGAGCCTGCGCAGTTGCGATTTTAGCGATTAGAAAAGGCTTGGTTAAAAATAATAAAGTTACGATTCGATTTAAAGGTGGAGATTTGCATATTGAATGGAATGGCGATGACAGCGCAGTTATGATGACTGGCGGTTATGAGAAGATTTTTGATGGTGTGATTGATGAAGTGTTTTTGCGGTAATATACCTTATTCAAGTTAAATATTTTAAACTCTCGATGTTCAAACTGAGCTTGTCGAAGCATGATTCAAGTCTCGTTCTTTGAATCATGCTTCGACAAGCTCACCGCGACAGCGAAAGTTTAACATCTCCATTTGCGCTGTTGTCGAGATAATGGCTTGATGATCCAAATCTTTTACAATTTTTTTTCCCAAATTAACTACTCTAAATTTACATCGCTTGAATTTTACTTTTCTCTTAAATAGCCTCGCGAGCCGCTTCTACACTTTTTAAAATAATTAAATCAAAAATAATGCCTAAAGAAGATCTGCTAACAATGAACGGAATCATTGTCGAAGTTTTACCAAATACAATTTTTCGCGTTGAGCTGGAAAATGGCCACATCATTGTGGCGCATGCGTCGGGCAAGATCAGAAAAAATAAAATTCGTGTTTTAAAGGGCGATAAAGTTGAAGTTGAAATGACAACTTATGATCTAACTAAAGGACGCATTGTTAGAAGAAACGTCTAAAAGACTATTCCTATAATCATCCTGCTCACCATTTCCAAAATTTTTATGAGGCTAAAAATAGCTTCTTAGAAGCAGGTGTTTTTAATATTAAAATGACCAAATCTTAAATTAATTTTAGGTCTAAAATATAAAATAAATGAAAAATCTTTTAATCGTTGAATCTCCAGCTAAAGCCAAAACCATTGGCAAATATTTAGGAAGTGATTATGAAGTTCTAGCATCATTTGGTCACATTCGTGACTTGCCAAGCAAAGACGGATCTGTTGAGCCAGATAATGATTTTGCTATGCATTATGAAGTGTCGGCAAGATCTTCTAAACATGTAAAAGAAATTGTTGATAAAGCAAAAAATTGCCAAAAATTAATATTAGCGCCCGATCCAGATCGAGAAGGCGAATCAATTGCTTGGCACATTCTCGAAGTTTTAAAAGCTAAAAAAGCAATTAAATCTACGACCAAAGTTGAGCGCGTTGTTTTCAATGCTATCACTAAAAATTCAGTTATCGAAGCGATCAAAAATCCACGCTCAATTGATATGGATTTGGTCGATGCACAACAAGCGCGTCGTGCTTTGGATTATCTTGTTGGATTTACTTTATCTCCGGTCTTATGGCGCAAACTTCCGGGAAGTCGTTCTGCGGGGCGCGTTCAATCTGTTTCGCTTCGTTTAATTTGCGATCGCGAAGATGAAATTGATGCTTTTAAAAGCGAAGAATATTGGGATGTTAAGCTTGATTTACAAAATGAAAAAAACGTCGATTTTCAAGCGAGTTTAGTTGAGTTAGAAGGTAAAAAACTCGAAAGATTTTCAATCATTAATGAAGCGCAAGCTGGAAATATCAAAAAACTTTTAGCTGAAAAAAAATATCAAGTTGTTTCTGTAATTAAAAAACAAGCCAAACGCCGCTCTAATCCACCATTTACAACTTCTTCAATTCAACAAGAAGCTGCGCGCAAATTAGGATTTTCTGCCAGCCGCACCATGATGGTCGCGCAAAAACTTTATGAAGGTGTTGAAATTGAAGGCGCGGCGCAAGGTTTAATCACTTACATGAGAACAGATTCAATCGCTGTTGCTCCCGAAGCAATCACCGCAGTTCGTGAAAAAATTAATTCACTTTATGGCAAAAATTATTTGCCGGAAATGCCAAACCTTTTTAAAAGCAAAGTTAAAAACGCTCAAGAAGCTCATGAAGCGATTCGTCCAACCGATTTTTCACTAACGCCAGAGCGAGTTAAAAAATATCTTGATGACGCGCAATTCGCTCTTTACGACTTAGTTTGGAAAAGAATGTTAGCTTCACAAATGGCTGATGTAATTTTTGATCAAGTTGTAGCAGATATTACCACAATTCCAGCTTACGCAAAAGCGCGCGCAACTGGTTCGACAGTTAAATTTGACGGTTTCTATAAAGTTTATCGCGAAGATCGCGACGATAATGAAACAGATGAAGATGATGCAAAGCAAAATCTTCCAGAATTAAAGGAAAAAGAAAATCTCGGTTTGATCGAAGTAAAGCCGCAACAACATTTCACTGAGCCGCCACCAAGATATTCTGAAGCCAGTTTGGTTAAAAAAATGGAAGAACTTGGAATTGGTCGTCCATCAACTTATGCAGCAATTATTTCAGTTTTGCAAGATCGCGGTTATGTGAAATTAGAAAAACGACGCTTTTTCCCCGAAGAGCGCGGCAGAATTGTAACAACTTTTCTGAAAGAATTTTTTGCCAAATATATAGAATTTGATTATACAGCAGGGCTTGAAGATGAGCTCGATATCATTTCTAACGGCAAAATGAATTGGAAAATTTTCTTAAAAAAATTCTGGAAAGATTTCAGTGGCAATATCGCGATTGTAAGCGAAAAACCATTTTCTGAAGTTTTGGAAATTTTAAATCAAAAAATTTCTGGTCATATTTTCGGCTTCAATGAAAAAGGCGAATTAAACGATACTTGCCCAACTTGTAATAGTGGGAAATTAGGTTTACGTCTTGGAAAATTCGGCGCTTTTATTGGTTGCTCGAACTATCCAGAATGTAAACATACAATGCAGATTTTTGAAGAAGGAGAAGAAGGAAAAGAGAAAAAACCTCAGTTTGAACCAAAAAGTTTGGGCATTGATCCAAAAAGCGGTTTTGAAGTTATGGTTAAAATCGGACCTTACGGACCTTATCTAGAATTGATCGGAAGCGAAGTTGTTGCTGAGAAAAAAGCCGAAGAAAAAGAAGCAAAAGCAGCGGAAAAGAAAACGACTAAAAAACCTTCAAAAGCTAAAAAACCAGCGAAAGAGAAAAAAGTTAAAGCAAAAAAACCAAAACGAATTTCGATTCCAAAAAATCTTGATCCAAACTTGATTGATTTAAAAGCGGCGGCAGATCTTTTATCGTTACCACGCGAAGTTGGAACTCATCCTGAAACCGGCGAAAAAATCGTAGCTAATATTGGGCCATTCGGACCTTATTTATTGCATAACAAAGTATTTACGTCGGTAAAAGATGACAATATTTTGGAAATCGGTTTGAACCGCGCAGTTGATGTGATTGCAACTGCGGCAGAGAAAAAAGCTGCGGGTGGCGGAAGAAAAGGTTTTGCTCGAAAAAAATCGCCAACTGGAATGAAGAAGAAAAAGAAATAAATTGGAATATTTAGCTAACAGTGTCTAGCAAATCATGAAGTTCTCTTGCTTTACTATACCGCAAACTAACTATTTATACCCAATTAAGCTTCGTCTTTTTGGTAAAAATTTTCTCGGATAATCACGTTGTAACGCTTGATACAGCTTACGTTGTCTGTTGTAATTTTTCCTCAAAATACTTTGCTTAATTGGGATTATAAATAGTTAGTTTGGTATAAGGCGATCTATAAAAAAGCTAAATTAAAAATTCCTATGCTGGAACAAGACTCAATCAAAAAAATTATAGAACCAGCTCAAGAGCCGGAATCATTAACAGTTTTAAAGCAATCAGTCGAAGCTAATGCTGATGCTGCGATGATTTGTGAAAGCAAAGAAAATAATCCTAACTTTTTTTCTGTAATTTTTGCCAATAAAAAATTCTACGAAACTTTTAAGTTAGATGAATTTAAATTAATGGGAAAAAATTACGACTTTCTTTTTGCTGATCTTGATCTCGATTATTCTTCCGAAGATCAACTGGAATATGTGCGTTTAATTAAAGCTGTGAAAGCTTTTGATTCTTGCTCAATAATCCTGATGTTGTCAGACATAGCTTTGGGTAAAGTAAAATATAAAATCACTTTTATTCCAACCGACTTTACTGATATTTATGGACATCGACATGCCGTTTTTTCTTTCCAAAAAATGGAAATCGCAGAAGTTGCTAAACGGCATGAAGAAAAAAATTCTTCTAATCTTGGGCTTTTAAAAAATCTCGAAAGAACACTTTATAATGAAAGGCTGCTTCGCGAAGTTAGTTATTTAATTATTTCTGATTTACCGGTTGATGAAATTGCTAAGAAAATTGCTAAAATTTTAGGTGAACATTTAAAAGCCGATCGTTGCTTGATTCACGATTATAAAAATGCCAATACCAGTTTTGTTGCTGAATATCATAACAGCTATACGCAACCAATGTTTAAAGATGTTCATGATGAAGAAGGTTTAAAAATTTTGGTGAAATATATAAATTTTCAAAATCATTTTCACGAGCGTTTCGGCGATAATGATAAAAACAGTTCTTTAGTGGTGATTGAAGATGTTGCGGTTGATAATAATTTTAATCCGATTCGAGATATTTGTGAAAAATTTTCCATTGCCTCGCAAATTGCCGTAACCACAAGTTTTAACAGCAAGATTAATGGCGGAATTTATATTCAACAAAGTGACAAAAAAAACTGGCTGACTGATGAAATTGAGTTGGTGGAAATGATCGCCGATCAATTTTCCATCGCTATCGATCGTTCAGATTCAATCGAACGAGTAATGGTGGCAAATCATTCTTTGATAGAAAGAACTTCGCAGTTGAAAGAAGCTTTAGAAAACGAGCAGGAAATGCGCAAAATGCAAAGCGAGTTTGTAGCTTTGGTTTCGCATGAATTTAAAACTCCGCTGCAAATTATCGATAGCACGCGCGAACTTCTAACTAGAAAAATCAAAAATCATAATATCATTGACGAATCAATTGATAAAGCGCTTGAACGCATTAAAAGCGGCATTTCACGCATGAATGGCTTAATTCATAGTACATTAAATTTAGCGCGTATGGAAAACGGTGAAAATAAAATTAAAGTTGAATATGAAACTTTTGATCTCAAAAAATTTATATTCGATATTATCGAAAAAAATTCTAATTTGGCGATGAACAAAAATATCCAAATTCTAACCAGTATTGACGAACTTCCATCTGATTTTTATGGCGATTCAAAATTGCTTGATCACTCAATTACCAACATCATTTCTAATGCCGTAAAATATTCTAAAAATGATACTACGGTAAGAATTTTGGCAAAAGCTAATGATAAAAAAGTGGCTTTGCGCGTAATTGATCAAGGCATGGGAATTCCGAAGGAAGATTTGGCAAATATTGGCCAAAAATTTTTCCGTGCTAAAAATACTTTATCAGTTGCGGGTACCGGAATTGGAATTTATCTAACCAAACATTTCATCCAATTACATGGTGGCGATTTTACAATTGATAGCCAAATCAATGTTGGAACAACTGTTACCGTAACTCTTCCAAGAGTTTTAAAAGATCAACTTTAAAAAATTTCTATGAAAAAATTTGCGTCCCAATTCTTATTATTTTCCTCATTTTCTCTCACAGCTTTGGCTCAGGATTTTCCAAATATTACAGGGAGTGTTTTGAATCAGCTTCAAGTTGATCGCGTTGGCTCGGTTAATAGAAGCGGCGTTTCAGCAAATAATGGTTATATTTATGTTGAGCCGAATATTTCTTTTAACATAAATAAAAATTGGTCAATTAAAACTGACTGGAGATTGCAACCAAATAATACTTTAACCACAAGAAATGGAACTTATCCCGAAAGATATAGAACAATCTTGCAATCAAATCGCGGCTTTGGAATTTCAGATGAAGGCATTTAAATTGAAGAGCTGAAAGTTAATTATGAAAATGAAGATATGGATATTTACGCTGGTAAATATGATCCAACCTTCGGAATCGCTTACAAAAAAGATAAAAGAATGGGTGTTTTTACGGCGCAATTTGCCGAAGATTATAACCTTCGTGAAAAAATTGGCGTCGGCGGCGTGGCAATTTTAGAAAGCAACAAAATTTCTGTTAATACATTTTTTAATGACACTACAGCTTTAAGCAAAAGTGCGATTGATGATCGTGGTCGCGCGCCAAGAAATGACGGCGCTGCC
This sequence comes from Rickettsia typhi, assembly GCA_945862455.1. Taxonomy (GTDB): domain Bacteria; phylum Pseudomonadota; class Alphaproteobacteria; order Rickettsiales; family UBA1997; genus UBA2645. The sequence continues at coordinate 40,544 of CAMAXU010000008.1, forward strand.
GGAAATACTGGAACTCTTTCTTCTTATTCAATTGCAATGAATGGTGAAAATTTATTCGGCTTTGAAAATTGGCATTATAATATTGGTTATAGAAATCTTGATGTTGATAAAATAGATGGCAGAAGCAGAGAAAAGGGTTATACTATCGCAACAGATTATGCTTATCATGTTGGTATAAATTCTACAATCACGCCATTTTTTGAAGCAGTAAAAATCCAAAATTTCAGCGGAATTCAAGGAAGAGACGCAATTTACACAACAGCAGCGGTGATCGGAAAATATAGCAATTGGAATGTCAGTATTACCAATTTGACGAGAAATATTAAACAAGCGCAAACCACTCCAAAATCTTCAGATCACATGCTACAACTTTCTGCTGGTTATAAATTTGGCAATGGTTTGATGATTGATTTTACAAGAGCAAATATGAAAGAAAGCGGCACCAAAGCTGTAGTTTATGGTTTGATGGGAAGTTACGTTTATAAATTTTAATTACCTCCGCCAGATACTGTTAGCTAATTAATTTTATTTCAGATTTTGAGCGCCTTTTTAGTAAAATTTTGATAAATATCTCGATGCGACCCTGAGCCTGTGTGATGGGTGATTCAAGCCCAAAACAAGAATCACTCCACCTATCACACAGGCTCAGGGTCACAGCGATTGCGTCTTAAGGGATAATATTGCCCAAGAAAACATTAAAACTTGATAAAAGTTTTGACAGCTTCATTTCGGATTCATAGCCTCACTTTTTTGAGAAAAAAAAGAATCTTAGCATGCTTGATTCTTAGTTGGATAGTAGTGATAAAATATATAATTATTCTAAAATATGAAAAACAAAATCTCTGCTTTTACTTTAATTGAACTTTCCGCAGTTATAGCAGTCATCGGAATTTTAATCGCCGGAGTTATGGGAGCCGCTGTTTTAATAAAAAAATCCAAATTAGCTGCTGCTCAAACTTTAACTAAGAATTCTCCAATCTCCAGCATAACTGACAACGCCTTTTGGCTAGAATCCAGCTTAGAAGCAAGCTTCAAAGACACCGAATCATCCAACAGCGATGCAGTAACAACTTGGTATGATCAAAAAAACTCTGTAAATAAATCTTCAGTTCTAGCTGTAGGAACTGGTCCAATTTATTCCAACGACATCAATTATATTAACGCAGTAAAGTTTACTGGCAGCGCTGCCAATTATCTTCAAGTTGCAGATGCCAGTTTCTTAAACAACAGCAATTACACAATTTTTGTGGTAGAAAAAAGACAAAGCGCCAATTCCAATAACTATTTTTTAGGCGACTCCGCTCAAACCTCAACCAATCAAAGTTTATTACTGGGATACAGTTCTGACGGCAGCGTGATTCACTCTCAATCTGGTATCAATTTAACCAACGCCTCAAGCGCAAGCGTTGATTCTTACTCTAATTACAACGACAAGCCACGAATTTTTGCCTTTAACTTTGACACACTTTCTGGCAGCAAAACCTATATTAATGGCACGCTTTCTGGTCAAAGCGCCACTAATCTCACGCCTTTAAAAAATGTTTCTTCTTTAAGTATTGGTAAAGGCTATAGCGGAGAAATTGGCGAAATAGTTGCTTTTAGTCGCAGCCTAAAATCTGATGAAAGAAAAGCAGTTGAAGATTATTTATCCAAAAAATGGTCAGTCAAAATAACTCGCGATTTAGCTTCGAGTTGCACCAATGGAATTATTACCGAAAATGGCTGCAAAGCTTCTTGCCCAGTTTCAGTTGCTGGAGTTAGTACAACTTCAGTTACTGATGGTTTTTCTGGATCTCTAACTTGCGATGCTAATGGCTACACTGGCGGAACCACAACTCAAAGTTATATTTGCGCTAACGGCTCTTTAAGTCCAACTCCGAGTTCAACTGTTTGTACGACATCTGGAGCTACTTCTTCTGGCACAACTGTTTGCGCTACAAACTACGAAAAAGTTGGTTCAGTCTGCCAAGCTATTTCTTGCTCGGTGCCAAGTACAGCGGGAACTAATACCACGACAGTTACGTCGACAAGTGGGACAGTTACCTGTGACAAAACTGGCTATTCAGGCGGACCTGCGAGTTATACTTGCTCGAATGGAATTTTCACGGTTACTGCTAACGCTTGTTCTTCTGGTCCAAAATGTACAGGTGGCAATACTTCAACTTATACTGTTGCCGGACAAGAAATTCATTTGTTCACCAGTGGCACTTATACTTTAAGTTGCACTCAAGCAGTTAATGCTTCGATTCTAATTATTGGTGGCGGCGGTGGAGGTGGTGGAAATTATGGCGGCGGCGGCGGCGCTGGAGGATTTGTTGAAGTAACTTCTTATGGTCAAAATATTCCGGTTGGTGACTATACAGTTATTGTTGGATCTGGTGGTGCTGGATCTCAAGGTTATACTCAAAATGCATCTAATGGTAATCCTTCTTCAATTTCTGGTTTAGGTTTGGTAACTGCACTTGGAGGAGGTGCAGGAGGCACTTCCGCTGCTACAAAAAATGGTGCAGCTGGTGGATCGGGTGGAGGAGATAACGCCGTCGTCGTTGCAGCTTCTTCAGTTGGAGGTGTTGGAACGCAAGGTCAGGGTAATAATGGTGGTAAAGTTGTCTCAGCCTCTGGTGGCGGCGGCGGCGGCGGTGCTGGTGGACTTGGAGGTGATGGAGGTACTAATCCAGGAAGTGGTGGCAGTGGTAAAACTTCAATAATTACTGGCAGTATGCAAACTTATGCTGGAGGAGGTGGTGGTGGAAATTATAATATAGCTTACCGATCTTATGGTGGTTCCGGTGGTGGAGGTAGAGGTGGGAACTCAGACTCTAATACTGCAGAGAATGCTACAGGTTATGGTTCTGGCGGTGGTGGTGCTTATGGTGCTAGTCAGACCTCAAAAGGTGGAAAAGGCAGTGCTGGTGTTGTTATTGTGCGCTATACTAAATGATAAAAAATAGGAGCTAAAAACATATTAAAATCTGAGGTTAAAAAAGATCTAGAACAGGTTTTAAGAAAAATTACGCGCTTTATTAAGCAATAAAAAATCAGCCAAAACGCATGCCAACATTGCTTCCCCAACTGGAACAGCGCGAATTCCGACGCATGGATCATGACGACCTTTGGTTATAATTTCGCAATTATTTCCGGCAATATCGATAGTTTTTCTGGGAATTAAAATTGAACTAGTTGGCTTAACTGCAAAACGAACTACAATATCTTGGCCGGAAGAAATGCCTCCCAAAATGCCACCGGAATGATTGGAAGAGAATTTTAATTCTTTATTTTCTATCCACATTTCATCAGCAAGTTCAGAGCCTTTTTTTGCAGCTGCTTCCATTCCCATACCAATTTCTACGCCTTTGACAGCATTAATTGACATCATTGCCGAAGCAATTTTAGCATCTAATTTATTATAAATTGGTTCACCAAAACCAGCGGGAACATTTTTGGCAACAAGTTCTATAACAGCTCCAGCAGAGTCCCCAGACTTTCTGATTTCCATCAAATAATCTTCAAAGTTTTTTGCGGCATTTTTATCGGGACAGAAAAAATCATTATTATCAATTTCTGAAAAATCGATTTTAGTGCGGTCAATTTTTTTCTCCCCGATTTGGGTTAAATAACCGGTGATTTCAATATTTTCTCTTGCCAAAATTTTGCGGGCAACGCCGCCAGCAGCAACCCGCATTGCGGTTTCACGTGCCGAAGAACGGCCACCACCACGATAATCACGAATGCCATATTTTTTGAAATAAGTATAATCAGCGTGGCTAGGACGGAATTTATCTTTGATATCGCCATAATCGCCGCTTTTTTGATCTTCGTTGAAAATTATCAAGCTGACTGGAGTGCCCGTAGTCTTGCCTTCAAAAACACCAGAAAAAATTTTAACTTGATCTTTTTCTTGACGTTGAGTTGTAAATTTTGATTGACCAGGGCGGCGCTTATCGAGATATTTTTGAATGTCGCCTTCATTTAAATCGATGAGAGAAGGGCAGCCGTCAACTACGCAGCCGATTGCTTCGCCATGGCTTTCACCCCAAGTTGTGAAAGAAAATATTTCGCCGAATTTATTCATAAAATTATATTTTAATTGGTGGTTTTTTATTTATCCGTCTTATTCAAAATCAAAACCGGATTTTGGCTAAAAACTAAATGATTTCCATCTTCGTCAATTTCCAATTTTCCGGCGGTAATGTTTCCAATATCTCCAGTCGCAAAAACATCCTGCATTACTGCTTCCTGCTCATTTTTATGAAAGGCTTTTTTAGCTTTAATATGATAAACCTGCGTCTCATTATATTGAAACTTGATCCGCGGATTGGTCATGATTTTTTCCGTTTCGTAAGCTTTCGGATCTTTATTAAATTGATTTACCAATTTGATGGTGTGGCTGCGATTAAAAGCATAAAAAATATAAACAAAAATTCCGCCGATAATCATGCAATAGCATAAAGTGGTTAAGAAATTTTTTATGCGTAAATGTGATTGAAACAGCTTTAAAATCTGCTCAGTTCTAAGATCCATATTGTTCGATTGTTACGGAAAAAGATTCAACAGCTTCAACAGCTCCAACTTTATCAATTTCAATTTTACATCTTTTAATGCGCGAATCCTCCATGATTTGATCCATGATCTTTTGCGCCATTGTTTCAACAAGTTTGAACCTTTTTGACGCAATCAGGTTTTTAATTTGAGTTGTGATTAAATCATAATCGATTGTGTCGTTTATATCATCACTTTGTAATGATTTTATAAAATCACTTTCAATTTCCACGTTAATAATAATTCCGCGGCTGATTTTTTCTTCCCACAAATGCACGCCCAGAATGGTTTGCAATTTCAGGTTTTTAATTTTGAGTAACATTAAATTTAAATGGTTGCGTAAAAAGAGGATGGCGGATTATTTTGTGCGGATCGTTTAAGTTCAAGTTTTCTTTACTAAATATGTCGGATCAAAAAATTATTAATTTACAAAATTACAAAAAACAAATTTCTAAAAAAACAAATTTCCCTAAAAAAATAATGGAGAAAAATAAAAAAATGTTATTTCTGTTAATCGCTATTGGAGCCTTATTGGGCATGATTTTGTGGAATTATTTTGTTGAAGATGTTGCCAATCTCGATGTGCAAATTCCACCCTCAAGAAATATCGCTTATAACGAACAATTACCAGTTGCAATGACTACAACTCAAGTAGCAAATGAGTTTGAAAAAGCCGATGGCAAGCCGATTTTGCTCTATATTTATACAACTTGGTGCAAAATTTGCGCCAAAAATTTTGCCACGATTAACGATATTTCACGCGAATTTCAAAATACTGATTTACAAATTATCGCTTTGGCAATTGATCGCGATATAGAGGCAGAAATATTGCAGAATTATTTAAATAAATTCGGCGAATTTTATTTTCAGCCCAGATATCTAGCATTTAAAGAAGGGTTTATAGATTTTTTAACCAAGAAAAATATTCGCTATAATAATCATGTGCCTTTTACGGTTTTGATTTCAAAAGAAGGCAAAGTTTTGGTAAAATATTCTGGTGCAAAAAATAAAAATTATTTGCGCAATAAAATTGTTAAAGAGCTTTATTTGTAATCCCAATTCAAAAATCATGAATCTTCCAATCAAAATCTTCGACACATTAACTAACAGCGAACAAGTCTTAAAAACTATTACGCCTAATCATTTAAAAATGTATGTTTGTGGACCAACGGTTTATGATCGTCCGCACCTAGGAAATGCTCGTTCTGTTGTGATTTATGATTTATTTTTTCGCTTCTTTCGCGAAATGTTTGATGAAGTTATTTACGTAAGAAATATCACTGATGTTGATGATAAAATAAACGCCGCCGCCAAAGAGCAGGGCGTTTCGATCTATAATCTTACCACAAAAATCACTGAGTTTTTTTATGAAGATATCGATGCTTTAAAAGTTTTGCGCCCTACTCATGAGCCGCGTGCGACCGATCATATTTTGGAAATGATCGCAATGATCGAAAAATTAATTGCCAATGGAAATGCTTATATAAGCCACGAACACGTGCTTTTTGACGTAAATTCTTATCATGATTATGGTCAACTTTCTAATCGCAATCTTGATGAGCTAGTCGCTGGTTCGCGCGTAGAAATTGCAGCTTACAAAAAAAATCCTCTCGATTTTGTTTTGTGGAAACCGGCAAATAAAGATGACGATGCTTCTAGTGTTTTTGAAAGTCCGTGGGGTAAAGGTCGTCCGGGTTGGCATATTGAATGTTCGGCGATGAGTTCAAGATATTTAGGAGCCGATTTTGATATTCACGGCGGCGGCGCTGATTTGCAATTTCCACATCATGAAAATGAAATTGCTCAAAGTCGTTGCGCCAACAAAAATTCTCATTACGCGCATTATTGGATTCACAATGGTTTTTTAACTGTTGAAGGTGAAAAAATGAGCAAGTCGCTCAAAAATTTCATTACAGTTCGCGATCTTTTGGATCAAGGAATTCCGGGTGTTGTGATTAGATATTTACTAACCTCAACTCATTACAGAAAGCCTTTTGATTTTACTCAAAAAAGCTTGGATGATGCGATTAAAACTATGGGAAAATTTTATGCAGTTTTTGCTTCAAACGAAGAAGAAATTAAAAAAGCTTTAAGCGAAAAAACTGTAATTAATAAAGTTGTTTTAGAAAATTTGGCGCAAGATTTAAATATCTCAAAAGTTGTGTCAAATCTTCATGAAATGGCGAAGGAAATTAAGACTAATAACGATATAAATTTAAAAAATGAATTTATCGCAACCCTTGATTTTCTTGGCTTTATTGATGTTAATTTTTTTGAGCAAAAAAATGATGAAGTTGCAAGTGACGAAGATTTTATCAATTCTCAAATTGAGTTGCGCAAACAAGCGAAATTAGAAAAAAATTTCGCCAAAGCTGATGAAATTAGAAATAATTTATTAGCGCAAAATATTGTTCTGGAAGATGTAGCTGGTGGAAAAACTTTGTGGAAGAAAAAATAGAAATCTTGTCAACAAACAATTTACTATACTGGTTTTTATTTTGCCTCGTAGCGAATTTTAATTTCCATATTTTGTGAATCTTGATTTGCAATATCTTTGACCCACAATTTTTCCTCATAGTCAATATTTTCATTTAACAAAAATTCCATTTGTAGATTCAGAGTTTGACTCGGTTTTATCTTGTATCTGTTGTTGCAAATGCAATTATAAAATTCGATATTTTTCTTAAAATCTTCTGGCTCAATATGTAAAATCGGTCGTAAATATTGAACGCGATTAGTTAAATTTTTAACGCGATAATCCACTTTATTTACCTGATTGGTTACAGTTTTAACTTCAGATTGCAAAACCGTTAATTCAATATCTTCGCGATAGTCAGTTACTTCCATCTTAATTGTAATTGGCATATTTCCTTTTCTCTTTGGAATTAGTTGTGAAAAATAAAAAGGCTTGCAGCTTTGTGTTATTTGGCAAAACCAGTTGTAAGGTTGAGCGGCAAAGAAAATCACCACAAAAACTATTGCAATGCGAATTGATAATCGAAGTAATGGCGGCATTTTTTAGGAGTTGGAAATTAATTTTTTTAATAAATTTTCTAGCGCTTATCTATTCATAAAATTTTTAAACTAAAATCCAAATGAAAAAAGTTTCAATTTCTGAGCCATTTATAAAATTTGCTAATTGGCTTGAGCAAGCGCAAGCGAAACCTGAAATTATTGATCCAACTGCAATGTGTCTTTCCACGGTTGATGAAAAAAACTGTCCGTCATCACGCATGGTTTTATTAAAAAAATTTGATGAAAGAGGTTTTTGTTTTTTTACAAATTTAACTAGTCGCAAAGGTGGAGAATTAGCGAAAAATCCCAATGTAGCTTTATGTTTTTATTGGGAAATTTTGGGTTTACAAATTCGCATTGAAGGAAAAATTGAAAAAGTTACGCCGCAAGAAGCTGACGATTATTTCGCATCAAGAAGACGCGGCAGCCAGATTGGAGCTTGGGCTTCAAAGCAATCGCAGGAAATGATGGAATGGAATGAATTTGAAGAAAGAATCAAAAAAGTCACACAAGATTTTGACGGTCAAGAAGTAACGCGTCCACCATTTTGGTCCGGATTTCGCGTAGTCCCAAAAGCTATTGAATTTTGGCAAGAAGGTGAGTTTCGGATTCATTCGCGCGAGCTTTATCAGAGCTTTGAAGGCGGTTGGGAATTAAAAAAAATTTATCCTTAATTATTTTTCAAATCCCTAAATTTTCTTAAATCCTAAAAACAATTCTCCATGCAAGAAAAAGATTTTTTAAAATCCTGCGAACAAATTTTAGTTCAACTTTCTGAAAATATTGAAATCAAAGATAAAAATTCCAAACTCGATGTTGAATATTCCGATGGAATTTTAACAATAATAATCGAAACAACTTCTCAAACTTACATCATCAACCGTCACGCGGCATCACAAAAAATCTGGTATTCTTCGCCAATCACTGGTGCTGATTATTTTGCTTTTGACGAAAATTCGCAAAACTGGCTTGATTCTAAAGGCGAGAAGCTTGAGGAAAAATTATTTTCTGAGCTGAAAAATATTCTAAACTAAATCTAATCAAAAAATGACTAAAAAAATATTACTTATCGAAGGCGATGGCATTGGTCCGGAAGTTGTTGGACAAGCAAAAAAAATCATCGAGTTTTTCAATCAAAATACCGATAAAAAATTTGAAACTGAAAATGCTCTTTTAGGCGGTATTGCTTACGACACTGTCGGAACTCCTTTTCCTCAAGAAACAATTGATTTGGCTCGTAAATCTGATGCGATTTTACTTGGCGCGGTTGGCGGAGTTAAATGGGAATCTCTTGAATATAAACACCGTCCAGAACGCGGTTTGCTTGGTATTAGAAAAGAATTAGAACTTTTCGCCAATTTGCGCCCAGCAAAAGTTTTCAACGCTTTAGCTGATAGCTCAACGTTAAAACGCGAAATCGTTTTGGGCCTTGATATTATGATTGTTCGCGAACTTACAGGAGATCTTTATTTTGGCGAACCACGCGGCGTCACGACTTTGGCTGACGGCTCCAGACAAGGTATCAACACCATGACTTACAATTCAAAAGAAGTTGAAAGAATCGCGCGCGTTTCATTTGATTTAGCAAAAATCCGCGGCAAAAAACTTTGTTCAATTGATAAAGCTAACGTAATTGAAACCACAGAAATGTGGCGTGAAGTTGTCACCGAAATTGGTAACAAACATTATCCTGAAATTGCATTGTCACATATGTATGTCGATAATGCTTCAATGCAATTGGTTAGAAATCCCAAGCAATTTGACGTGATGTTAACCGGAAATATGTTTGGCGATATTTTATCTGACACCGCTTCAATGTTAACTGGATCTTTGGGAATGTTGCCATCAGCCTCACTTGGCGCTAAACAAGATGACGGAAAACAATTTGCACTTTATGAACCAATTCATGGTTCAGCGCCAGATATTGCGGGTAAAAATATGGCTAATCCAATTGCGACGATTTTAAGTTTAGCAATGATGTTTCGATATTCTTTCGGTTATGCCAAAGAAGCAAATTCGATTGAAAAAGCTATTGAAAATGTTCTTAATCGCGGCATTAGAACGGCGGACATTGCAAATGTCGGTGAAGCCCGTATTTCATGCTCGGAAATGGGAACTAAAATTGCTGAAGAATTAAAAAAATTATTAGCTTTTGCATGATAAAAATTGGGGCAAAAATTTTCAACAAATGCGGCGCAGCTTTTTTTAAAAAGCCAAAGCATTTGTTGTTTAAAATTTTTGCCATTTTGTTTTTTATTATTTCGTCACAAGCTTTTTCTCAAACAATCCGCTCTACAACTTTTGATGATCGTCCAGCTTGCGAAGAAGTGCGCGGAGTTTGGCGGCAATTTGGTAACGGTTGTATTGATGAATGTAGTGCTAAATTTGATAAATTTTCAATCTGTCCGCAGGTTTTGGCTTATGGTTGCGATTGCGGTCGCAATAGATGCTGGAATGGCGATACTTGTGTAATTAAAAAAGATTATAAAAAAATATTTGATGAAGAGCGAGCGCAGGAAAAAAAGATTTTAGATGTAGCCAAAGCTAAGCGCAAATCGGAAGCAAAAGCCAATGAACAAGCTATTCTAAATAATTTAGCTAAAAAAGCTGGAGAAATCACCGATCAAGGCTTGAAAGAGTTGCAAAATAATGCTTCAAAAAATGTTCCAGCTCCACAAATTCCAGAGCAGTCTCAATCTTCAGCGCAGCCTACACAGTCTCCGACATATAGCGTAACTAGTCCAAGCCAAAATCCACAACAACCAATTGAACCTGAGAAACCTGTAGATACTTCTTTAATTCCGCCATTTTTTCAGCAATTGGAAAAAGCGAAGCAAGATGCGACAAAAGTTCCTGAAAATACCAATCAAGCTCCGGTAACACCAATTTCAACATTACCAGGTTTGCCGGTGATTCCTTTGCCACAGTAGTTTTGGGTGTTAAAAACAGATCCTGAAACAAGTTCAGGATCTAGTAAAATTAAAATATTCAATAACTATCAATTCAACCAAACAAAAAAATTGCAAAAAATCACCGTCAAATTTTTAATGACGAATCTGAATTAAAAACTCTTTCCTTCAATTTTAATTTTAAGCAAAACTTAAGTGCCTCAAGACAGAATAATCCAAATTTTCATCCGCCTTATTTTGCGTCTTGTTGGGCTTTGTCTAGTAGGTTTTTCATTCGCCTATACTTTGGCACTTTTAAGTTTTAATTCCGACGATTCATCTTTTAACACCGTTTCCACCGACGATCACATTAATAATTGGATGGGCGCGTTCGGCTCGCATATTTCTGATCTTTCTTTCCAGCTCATCGGTCTTTCGTCGTTTATTTTGTGCTTAATAATTTTCAGCATCGGCACCAAAATGAGCGGTCGTTTCGGCATTAGAAATTTATTACCAAAAATAATTCTCACACCTTTTTGCATTCTTTGTCTTTCAGTTTTCTTTGCTTCTTTGCCACAAGCAAGTTGGTGGGAATTTGACAGTTTTGGCGGAGTTAACGGCCGTTTCATTCTAGCAAAAATCCCGCATTTACCAGTCACTTTAACTTCTGGTTTAGCTTTATTTTTTTCGATTATTTTAACTTCAATAATTATCGAAATTTCAATTGGCGATTGGATTTATTTTTTCCGCTACGCTTACGTAACTGGGCTTTATTTGGTTGAACAAGTTACTAAATCTTTTGCAAAACAAACTGCAGAATTTCAGCCAAGAAAAAAACAAAATCCAGTTTTTGAAGTTACGCAAGAAAAGAAAGAAATTGACGAAGAAGAAACTCGCGACACTTTAAAACAAAAATTAAAAACCAACAGCAAAACTAAAAAACCAACACGTCCGAAAAAATCAAATTACCAATTACCAATTGCCGATTTATTAACTGATCGCTCTGCCGAAAATAAAGATAAAAAAATCAGTCGCGATTTGGTCGATAATCAATCCAAAATGCTATTGAAAGTTTTGGAAGATTTTGGTGTTTACGGAACTTCTATTGGCGCTAAAGTTGGTCCAGTTGTAACTTTGCATGAATTTGAACCGGCTGCCGGAACCAAAGCTTCGCGCGTGATTGGTTTAGCTGACGATATCGCGCGTTCAATGAGCGCGGTTTCTGCGCGTATTGCGGTTGTGCCGGGAAAAACTTCAATTGGAATTGAATTGCCAAATCCAAAACGCGAAATGATTTTCTTTCGCGAATTAATTGAAAGTAAAGATTACAAATTCACCCAAAATTTCCTGCCCATAATTTTAGGAAAAGATATTGGCGGCGAAACCATGATTGCAGATTTAGCCAAAATGCCGCATTTATTGATCGCAGGAACTACAGGTTCAGGAAAATCGGTTGGTTTAAACGTGATGATTTTGTCACTGCTTTACAAGCTGCGCCCCGATGAATGTAAATTTATCATGATCGATCCCAAAATGTTGGAGCTTTCAATTTATGATGGCATTCCGCATTTGCTTTCTCCGGTTGTAACTGAACCAGGAAAAGCTGTGATTGCTCTAAAATGGGTGGTTGCAGAAATGGAAGAGCGTTATCGTTTAATGTCAAGTTTTGCTGTCAGAAATATCGCTGGATATAATGAAAAAGCCGAAAAAGCGATTTTGTCCAATGAAAAATTATCGCGCAAAGTGCAAACTGGTTATGATCCTGCAACGGGACAGCCGATTATTGAAGAGATTGAATTTGATCCTAAAAAACTGCCATTCATCGTTGTAATTGTTGATGAAATGGCAGATTTAATGTTGGTAGCAGGAAAAGAAATCGAAAACTCAGTTCAACGTTTGGCGCAAATGGCACGCGCCGCGGGAATTCACTTAATTATGGCGACACAACGTCCTTCAGTTGATGTAATCACCGGCGTTATTAAAGCTAACTTTCCAACTAGAATTTCTTTTCAGGTTACATCAAGAATTGATAGTCGCACCATTCTTGGAGTTCAAGGGGCTGAACAACTTTTAGGGCAGGGCGACATGATTTACATGTCAGGCGGCAGCAAAATGATTCGCGTTCACGGCCCATTTTGTTCTGACACTGAAATTGAGAATATTGTGAATTATATTAAAGGTCAGGATCTGTCAGAATTTGTTGACAGTGATAAAATTTCTTTCGAAGCACCAATTCCAATGTCGTCATCAGGAAATGATGATTATGAAAGTGGTAACAATAACGATGGCGATTTATACACCAAAGCAGTGATGATCGTGCGTCGCGATAAAAAAGCTTCGATTAGTTACGTTCAACGCCAACTAAGAATTGGCTATAACCGCGCCGCAACCTTGATTGAAAAAATGGAAGAATTGGGAGTTATAACGCCGCCTAATATTTCAGGTAAGCGCGAGGTTATTGAAGACTAATAAATCGAGATGCTAGCTCAAAACAAGAAACATCTAAACAAATATTTTAAATTATGGAAAAAGTCCCTTCACTATCTCTTCTATCTTTAATCTCCCAAGCCGACATTATCGTCCAAATCGTTATGCTTGTCCTTGTCATCGCTTCAATGTGGTCATGGACAATTATTTTTGACAAAATCATAAAATATCACATCTTAAAAAATCGCAGCGATAAATTTGAAGAAGTTTTTGAAGGCTCAATGATGCTTGAAGATATTTACACCGCTGCCAAAACCAACGACAATCATCCGTTATCCAGAATCTTCATCGCCTGCATGAAAGAATGGAAAGGCAGCAACATCAAAAAAATAATCAATGATGCTCCTGAAAAAAAATCTTCACTAAAAGAACGCTTAATGAGCGCGATGCAAGTTGCTTCAAACCAATCAATGCATAAGTTAGAATCCGGTTTAAGTTTTTTAGCAATTGTTGGATCAGCCGCACCATTCGTTGGATTATTCGGAACTGTTTGGGGAATTATGAGCAGTTTTCAAGGCATCGCAATTTCTAAAAACACCAGCTTGGCTGTAGTTGCACCCGGAATTGCCGAAGCATTGCTTGCCACCGCAGTTGGCTTGTTTGCTGCAATTCCGGCAGTTTTTTTCTATAATATTTTCAGCACAAAAATAAACCAATTCACCGAAAGAACTCACAATTTTTCGATGCAGCTTTTAAACATCTTGTCTCGTGAGTTAGATCGTTAAATAGTCGGCGCTGAAGAATTCGCTTCTCATCCTCAACATTTTCCAAGTGTGTCATCGGAAGAATTGCAAGGAAGTGCTGCCATAATGTAAGCTGTATCACTTGATACAGCTTACATTTCCAGTCGCAATTTTTCCTCAAAAATACTTCGTTAGCGCTATCAAGAGATAGTTAATTTGGTATAGAATGGGCTATTTAATAGTATCAGCATCGGGAGTGATTTTATTAATCATCGCTCGTCTCAAAGTCGTATGACAAAGCAGGTTCACAACAACTAAGTTTAGAACAATTAAGCCAATAATCTTGGCAAAAGAAATCCAAGAAAAACGGTCAATTTCAACTCCCAATAATAGCAAAGGAATAATGTAAGTATTTGTGATCATCACAATATGAGTCATGATAAAAACATCTTTTGCTTTTAAGAAAGCCAGTGCCGCTACAACTAACAAAAACGAAGCAATTACAACAATGATTAAAGCTACGAAACTCATATTTAAATTTTCTTGCGGTTAAAAAGTAGAAATAAAACTGCGACTAATTTTAGTAAAAATAAAATGATTACGATGTCTAAAATTGCATCAAAATTGGCGATCGAATTAACTAAAATCAAAATGATAATATTGGTGAAAATAAAATAAAAACTGAGGATTTTTTCGTAGGAATTTCGGGCGATAAAAAAACGGATTGTGATTATTATTAGCGAGATGACTAAAAAGAATGAAATTATGTCGGACATTTGGTTAAGAGTTTAGTATAGTTTTTTGCTGGTTTCTAATCTGCTGAAGTTACCTCGCAAGCTCTGACTTGGATTGATGAAGAAGTCAAAAGATTTTAGGTATTTTCTAAAGAACCGCACCAAATGATCTTCCTACAATTGCTGTAAATGCCATTGCAAAAACTCCCCAGAATGTAACGCGGATGGCGGCTCGCCATATGTTTGATTTGCCTAGTTTTGCGCCAATAATTCCAAGAAATGACAATGAAATTATTGAGATTATTGAAACCGTGGTTGTAATCATATTTAGCGGCGATATTAGCGCCATTAATAATGGCAATATTGCTCCTATTGCAAATGTCAAAGCCGAAGCGCCAGCAGCTTGAAGCGGACGCGCTTTGTTTAAATCAGAAATTCCAAGCTCGTCACGAGCATGCGCAGCCAAAGCATCTTTTTTCATTAATTGAATTGCAACTTCTCGGGCAAGTTTTTTTTCTAATCCACGCTTCTCATAAATTGTTGCTAATTCGGCTATTTCAAATTCTGGATTTTCTTCCAACTCTTTTCTCTCTCTGGATAAATCAGCATTTTCAGTATCAAATTGTGAACATACCGAAACATATTCTCCCGCCGCCATAGATATTGCTCCAGCAAGAATTCCGGCAACTCCAGCAATAATAATATCATTCTTTCCTGCCGATGCTGCAGCAACGCCAACAATAAGACTTGATGTGGAAATTAAACCGTCATTAGCTCCAAGAACAGCGGCTCTGAGCCAGCCAATTCTATTAATTAAAT
This sequence comes from Rickettsia typhi, assembly GCA_945862455.1. GTDB lineage: Bacteria > Pseudomonadota > Alphaproteobacteria > Rickettsiales > UBA1997 > UBA2645. The sequence goes on from CAMAXU010000008.1 coordinate 55,709, forward strand.
GGGTTTCGCTGTGAAAAATAATGCTTCTCATTTTATTTTACTCAATTTGCGCGATTGCGGATAAAATCCATTTGCCGTTGTGGCTGTAGCGCGCAAAAGTCCACGCTTCGGAAGTGATTACTAAATTTTGATTGCTTCCTTCAATTATTTCTCCGGCATTCGATTTATTTATCATATAGTCTAAAGCAGACCACTCTAAGATCGCGGTCGCATATTGCATTTGATCTTCTTGCCAGCTTTCAGAAATTTGCATTCCTGTAACTTCAATGTTTTCAACAATATTGGCGATATTTTGGCTGATATTTTGTGCTAACGCATCGGAAAAATATTTCGACATTTCCAGCGTGGTTAGAGTTTTTAATTTTTCTAAATCTTGCTGCGACCAAGCATTTTGAACCGAGATGAGAAGTTCCGAAAATTTCTGCATTTCTGAATCATCGAGTTGAATTGCTTCTGATTGATTTGGTGCGTAACTATTTTGTGAGTTCGACATGTTTTTGCGTCGTGATAAAAATCTAAATAACATCACGGCGGCGAAAGCCAAAAGCGCCATTGTTAAAAAATTGCCAAATAAATTATTGCCGCCTTCCGCTGCACCATTCATGCTTGCGCCGTGATTTCCAAAAATCATGTTACCAATCCAAGAGCCAGCAACAACCGCACCAATTGTTGAAAGCATTGGATTGCGTTGGAAGAAAGATTGCTGCTGTTGAGATTGTTGAGGTTGCTGCTGATTATTTGGCGCTTGATTGGGATTGTTTTTTGCTGAATCGGGAGTTGTTGATTTTTGCATCGGCGCATAATTTTTTCCGTTAGAACCGCCACCTTCAAAAGTGCGACTGCCGCGAGATCCTTGATTAAAATATGAAGTTGAGGAGCGACCAGAACCAAAAGATGATCTGCCACCTGCGCGCGCAAATGCTGATTCGGTGACGAGACAAAAAATGAAAACAACAATTGAAATTTTTTTAATCATAAAAAGTTTTGTGAGATTAATTGGCGTGAGAAAGAGTCGCGGATTGCTGTTAAATATAGGGCAAATTGCAATTTGTTCTGATTACTCAAATTTAGTAAAATTAGTTTTTAATGTGCTTTAAATTTTAAACGCTTTTAGCTAATTATTTTTATTCCATATTTTGACATAATTTGAGCACTTTTTTGGTAAAATTTTGAAAAATCAAGCAGACAATTCTAAATCTCCAATTTTGGCAACGCCTGCACAATCTTCATAGTTTCAAGGCTCACGGTGATTACTCGCAAAAGTAGATCAAGTGGATAGCGGGCGTTGTTCATGGTTTCAATTGCCCAAAGGTTGGCGTCGTTGACGATGCCGCTTTCTTTGTGAGTTGAAATGCCTTGGCGCTCCATTACCCATTCAATTGCGGGTTTGCCGTTAACCACGTATGAGTAAGCTTCGAGTGGAATATTTTCGACAGTGATTTTTGAATTATAGATCACTTTGGTTTTGTCGGGATCGAAGCCAGCTTTGGCAAATTTCATTTTTTCAACTTTAAAATCTGCGTCTTTCAGCATTTCAATTGCCAAATTTCCACCAGCAAAATTTGCCGCAAAAGGCGAGACATTTTCGTAATTAATGTGAAGTTCCGCAAGCTCGCGACCAGCTTTGCTAAAATGCCAAAAGTCGGCAGCCTTTTTCACGCAAGGAATGCGCGGCAATTCTTTGGTAAGATTGTCAGCAAATCTTTGTTTGTAATCTTCCGAGTGCAAAAGCCCGTAAATGTAATAAAAAACATCTTCCTTCGAAATTTTTTCACCCACGTAGTTTTTTGAAAAATGCGCCAAACCCGCGTCGGTGATGCCATCTTTCACCACAAAATTTCCTTCAGTTTTTTCGTCAAATAAACTGGCTAGCTTCGGAGCGTCTGCAAACAGATTGTCTTGAGGGCTTAAATCTTGAACTGAGGAAGTCTCGTTGGTTTTTGGGGAGAATAGTTTTAGCGGAAAGCATTGGCTTTTTTCAATTAGCTCCAAGTCAGGTAATGAGCTGCTGAGAAAAGCTGAAAAACCGCTCCTAGCGCCAACCCCAGAAACGCAAATCACCAAAT
>CAMAXU010000009.1 GCA_945862455.1 Rickettsia typhi
TTTGATCATAACCTTTTTTCTCAGCTAATCCGCTTTTTGAAAGATAAGTTGTGATAGCAGCGGTTAATGTAGTTTTGCCGTGATCAACGTGACCGATGGTTCCGATATTAACGTGTGGTTTGTTGCGTTGGAAGGTTTGTTTAGACATATTCTTTTACCAAAATGATTAACGATAATTAATTTTAGAAATTGCTTTCTAGAGCATTTCAAAATTTAGCTTTTTTAGTGATACTTCAAAAAAAATTTAGGAAAAAAATTTCTAACTCGAAATTTTTTTTCGAAATTTTTCTTACGTTTATTTTTCTTTTTAAAACCTTGTACAACTTAAGGAAAATCAAAGTCTCGTAAGACTTGCTGACAATCATCTAAATCAAAGTAGGAGGCGCATTCTTGAAATGCAAAAATATTTTGCAAGAGAAACTTTCAATTAATTTAACATTTCTTTAATTACCGATTAAACCTCTTGGCTCAAGTCGGTAATTAAAGAACTTATTCGTTAAGCTTTTTTAGCTTTAATTTCTTCTGCAACTGCAGATGGAACTGCTTCGTAACAGTCAAATTCCATTGAATAGCTTGCACGACCTTGTGAAAGTGAACGCAAGTTATTTACGTAACCAAACATTGCAGCTAGTGGAACTTTTGCTGTAATTACTTGCGCGACGTCACGTCCTTCCAAATTTTGAATTTGACCGCGACGAGAATTTATGTCACCAATTACGTCACCCATGTAATCTTCAGGAGTAACAACTTCTACTTTCATGATTGGCTCGAGGATGATTGGACCAGCTTTTTCCATAGCTTCGCGGAAAGCAGAACGAGCAGCAATCTCGAAAGCTAGAACGCTTGAATCGACATCGTGATAGGCGCCATCAAGTAAAGTTGTTTTTAATCTTACAACCGGGAAACCAGCTAGAAAGCCAGTATCTTTTGCAGATTTTAAACCTTTTTCAACGCCTGGAATATATTCTTTTGGAACGCGTCCACCAACAACTTCACTGGTAAATTCGAAATTGTCCTTAGCATCCGAAGGAAGTGGTTCAAAAGCGATTTTAACTTTCGCAAATTGTCCGGAACCGCCAGATTGTTTTTTGTGAGTATAATCGATCTCAACTTTCTTAGTGATTGCTTCACGGTAGGCAACTTTTGGTTGACCGATATTAGCCTCAACTTTGAATTCGCGCTTCATGCGATCAACAATGATTTCAAGGTGTAACTCTCCCATTCCGCGCAGGATTGTTTGACCAGATTCTTGATCAGATTCAATGCGAAGCGATGGATCTTCCGAAGCCAAACGCGACAAAGCCATGCCCATTCTTTCTTGGTCAGCTGTTGATTTGGGTTCAACTGAAACCTCAATTACCGGCTCAGGGAAAATCATTCTTTCGAGAAGAATATCGTAATCAGGCTCAACCAATGAATCACCGGTTGTAGTGTCTTTCAAGCCAGCTAAGGCAACGATGTCGCCAGCATAAGCTTCCTTAATATCTTCACGGTTATTTGCGTGCATCAAAAGAATACGACCCACTCTTTCTTTTTTGTTTTTAGTTGTATTTACGACACCCGTACCGCCAGCCAAAACGCCTGAGTAAATACGAACAAAAGTTAGTGATCCAACGAAAGGATCTGTCATGATTTTGAAAGCCAAACCAGCGAATTTTTTATCGCCACAATTGATGCTAATTACTTCATCATTTTTCAAGTTGATTGCGGGAATGTGCTTGATGTCAACTGGGCTTGGCAAGTAGTCAACAACTGCGTCAAGCAATGTTTGAACACCTTTATTTTTAAATGCAGTACCATTTAAAACCGGAACGAAAGCACCAGTAATTGTAGCTTGGCGAATGCATCTTTTTAGATCAGCTTCAGAGATTACCTCTCCAGCTAAATAGTTTTCCATCAAAACATCATCTTGCTCGATAGCAGCTTCAACCAGCTGTTCGCGATATTCTTTTGCTTTGTCTAAAAGATCAGCTGGAATTTCTTCTAGCGCATAATCCGCACCCATTGATTCATCTTTCCAAACAACGGCTTTCATTTTAATTAAATCAATCAAACCGCCATAATTTTCAGCTTCATGAATTGGCAATTGAACCGGTATTGCTCTGGCACCAAGTCTGGTTTTCATCATATCAACGCAACGATAAAAGTTAGCGCCGATTCTGTCCATTTTGTTAACAAAACACATTCTTGGAACTTTGTATTTATTAGCTTGGCGCCATACAGTTTCTGATTGCGGCTCAACACCGGCAACTGCATCAAATACACAAATTGCGCCGTCGAGAACGCGCAAAGAACGCTCAACTTCAATTGTGAAATCTACGTGACCCGGAGTGTCGATAATGTTAATTCTATGTTCTTTCCAAAAACAAGTTGTAGCAGCTGAAGTGATTGTAATGCCACGCTCTTGTTCTTGCTCCATCCAGTCCATTGTAGCAGCGCCATCATGAACTTCACCGATTTTGTGTGATTTTCCAGTGTAAAAAAGAATACGTTCAGTTGTAGTGGTTTTTCCGGCGTCGATATGCGCCATAATTCCGATATTACGATATTTTTCGATTTCAATTTGACGTGCCATAGCAATAAGGATGGTTGTTTATAAGTTATTTTAAAATTTTTAAAACTTTGATAGAGACTAAGTTTGCCTGCGCGAGCATCTAAACTATGAAGACAAAGCTAACTAAAGGGGCGCGCAAATTAGTTTTTCTTTTCTAAACCACAAGAAAATTTTTGTCAGGCGGTGAATCAGAAAGAGCAGCGGCTTATAAAGCACAAAAATTTTCTTCTTTCATCAATCAAAGTTAAATTACCAAATTCTGAAATTGTGTGAATTCTTTCGGGATATTCACTTTGCGAGTCAGGCTTTATTTTTTTCACAAATTATTCGCTGAAATTTTCTTCGCTAAAGTTCGGTAACGCAGTTTATTACAATAGAACCACGATAAGAATTTGAACAATTTTGAGTAGGACGATAAATTTTTCCGTCGCGCTCAAACATTGTTCCGGCTGGGCGTGAGGAAGTAAGATCATTTTTCACTGGATTTTTTGGATGCAAAATAAATTCGCCAAATACGTAAAATTTTTGAATAATCTTCAAAAATCATCATCTTTTTTCATCACCTTCAAAACCAAATGGATCAACGTAGAATGTTGATTTTATTGGATTTGGAAGCCATTTAATTTCCGCTTTTTTTTGCAGAATTTCCTGAATCGAAAAATTTAAAATTCCGATATTCCACTGTTCTAAAAAAAATATTAGCGATTTTATTCAATATTTTTTTGCCAAAAGTTTTTTCATCACCCCTCATGTACGAATGATAGGAACAATAATCGTATTTACGTCGTAAGCACTCTTTTAGGGGCTGAAATTTTGTCGTATTTTTATAATTTAAAATTCTGATTTTGTAATTTTCTAGATGACAAGAAATTAGGAAATAAAAATATAAATTATACTCAGCAACACCAAAAGAATTTTCTGCATTTTTCAAAAATATTTTATAAAATGAATCACCGCTGCCATCAACAGCCTCAACTCTTGCGAATAAATCTTGGATAATTTTTTTCTGAAACAACATGTGATGACAAATGCCGGAAATATTTTCAAATTTAGCCGGAAATTTTTCTGCGATTTCAGGTAATATTTTTTTGATATGTTTAAAAGTCGTCTGATGAAAATCAGAGTTCTCAAGATTTTGATCTTTGCTTAAATTATAAAGTGGAATGCCGTTGTCGAAGAATTTTACTTTGCGATAAAAAACTGTGTCCGCATCAACGATTAAGACATTTTCAGAAATATCAGGGATGACCAAGACAGCATATAATTTTAACAATTGCTGGTAATTCCAACCAACGTTGCTTCCACCAATTAGATCGCTAATTTCTTTGAATGAAAAAGGATAAAGCGCTTCGTTAAACCACTCCGCTTTGTCGGTATATTTTTCTTTGGAAACTACGATAATTCTGCGAATGCCAACAATATTTTTTTTGATGCCCGCAATACAATAATCAAGGGTAGTTACATCTTTTTGATGGGCGGGAATTACAATATCAATTACGAGGTTTTTTTCTGAATTCATATTGAAATTAGAGGCTTTTTTTAGATGGATATTTCGTGATGAGCAAAAAAAAAGCGATCCGAAGATCGCTTTTTTTTATAAGATGATTACCATCTGTAGTGCGCGAAGGCTTTGTTAGCCTCTGCCATTTTAAATACTTCTTCTTTCTTTTTAGCTGCCCAACCTTTGTTTTCCAAAGATTCAAGGATAACGGTAACTACTTTGTTTGATAGTTCTCTGCCTTTGATATTTTCAATTGCGGTTTTTAACCATTTCAAGGCAAGAGCTGAACCACGACGAGCTGAAACTTCAACTGGGATTTGATAAGTAGCACCACCAATGCGACGAGATCTAACTTCAACTTTTGGGGTTACATTTTCTAAAGCTTCTTTGAAAATTTCAATTGGGGCTTTTTTCAATTTTTTCTCAAGATTGTCAAAAGCTTCATAGATCGCTTTTTCTACAACTGATTTTTTACCGTCATTCATCAAACGGTTAACGAACCTAGAAACGATTACTTCGCCATATTTGGCATCAGGAAAAATCTTTCTAATCTTTGCTGCTCTTCTACGCATATTTTATTTGAAACTATTTAGGTTTTTGAGCGCCGTATTTAGAACGGGCTTGTTTACGATTTTTAACACCTTGCGTATCGAGTGAACCTCTAACGATGTGGTAACGAACACCTGGCAAATCTTTTACACGACCACCGCGGATTGCAACAACTGAGTGCTCTTGCAAGTTGTGTCCTTCACCTGGGATATAAGCAATAACTTCAAATCCATTGGTTAATTTCACACGAGCAACTTTACGCAAAGCTGAGTTTGGTTTTTTCGGGGTAGTGGTATAAACGCGAGTGCAAACGCCTCTTTTTTGTGGGCAGGCTTTCATCGCAGGAACCTTGTTCTTGCTGGTCTGCTTTACTCTTGGCTTTCTAATAAGCTGATTAATTGTAGGCATGAAAAAATGCTTTATAAATAGTTAAATTTAATCGTTTTTCTGATTTTTTTAGAAAAATTTTCGATAAGGGGTCGCGCTTTTTAGAGTCTGGAAAATGTTAGTCAACTAGAAATTATAGAAACCAAAAATTCATTTTAAGAAAATGGGCAAAGATTTCTCTTCACCCATTTTGTAATTTTATTATTTACAAATCTTTTGCATTTCCGGCAAGGTAATCAGCAACACCTTTAGCATCAGCTTTCATGCCTTGTTTGCCTTTATTCCAACCGGCTGGGCAAACTTCGCCTTGGCTTTGGAAGAAGATTAAAGAATCAACCATACGAAGAGCTTCGTCGATGTTACGTCCAAGTGGTAAATCGTTAACAACTTGGTGACGAACAACACCTTCTTGATCAATTAGGAAAGTTCCGCGTAAGGCAACTTCTTCATTTAACAAAACGTCATAATCACGAGAAATACTTTTTTTCAAATCTGAAACGATTGGGAATTGAACCTGTCCGATTCCGCCTTTGTTGATTTCAGTGTTTTTCCAAGCAATGTGCGAAAATTTTGAGTCAACAGAAACTGCGATAACTTCAACACCGCGATCTTTAAATTCTTGCAAACGATTGTCAAAAGCGATGATTTCTGAAGGGCAAACGAAGGTAAAATCTAGTGGGTAGAAAAATAATACACCGATTTTTCCTTTCAAATAAGTATGTAAATTAAATTTATCGTTGATTTCGTTATTTGGCATAACTGCAGCAGCAGTGAAATCTGGAGCCTTTTTTGTAACTAGAACTGACATGGCTTAAAATATTATTTTTAAAGATAAGTAAAAATTGGACTACTGCCCAGAAACTTTAAACTAAAAAGAGGTTAACGAAAATCAACTGTAAAGATTTTTTACTCATTTTGAGCCAAAGAAATTAAAACAACTAATTGGATTAAGGTAAAAAATATTTCTAAGTCTCAAAAAGATTTTTAGTTTGCTTTTGTGACATCAAAAATTTAAGTTTCGCACCCTAAACAAAATCTTTTTTTAAAAATCAATTCCTCGCAAATCCATGTCTCTATTAGATGCAAAGCCAGTTTATAAACCTTTCAATTATCCATGGGCTTATGATGCTTGGTTGAAACAACAACAAATTCACTGGCTTCCAGAAGAAGTTCCTTTGGCGGATGACGTTCGCGATTGGAAACATAATTTAACTGCTAGCGAAAAAAACCTTCTCTCGCAAATTTTTCGTTTTTTTACACAAGCAGATATTGAGGTAAATAACTGCTACATGAAGCATTATAGTCAGGTTTTTAAACCTATTGAAGTGCAAATGATGCTTTCAGCTTTTTCTAACATGGAAACAGTTCATATTGCCGCTTATTCGCATTTGCTTGATACCATCGGAATGCCTGAAAATGAATATTCTGCCTTCATGAAATACAAAGAAATGAAGGATAAATATGACTACATGCACAAGTTTGGCGTTAGCACTAAAAAAGATATCGCCACTACTCTAGCAGCATTTGGCGGCTTTACTGAAGGTTTACAATTATTCGCATCTTTCGCAATTTTGTTAAATTTTCAACGCTTCGGAAAAATGAAAGGAATGGGTCAAATCGTGGCTTGGTCAGTGCGCGACGAAACTTTACACACCAATTCAATTATCAAATTATTCCGCACTTTCGTTCAAGAAAATCCAGAAGTTTGGGATGAGGAATTAAAAGGGCGAATCTATGAAGCCTGCGCCACAATTGTGCATTTTGAAGATGCATTTATTGATTTAGCCTTCGAAATGGGAAATATTGAAGGATTAACTTCACGCGAAGTAAAGCGTTATATCCGCTACATTGCTGACCGTCGTTTAAGTCAACTTGGATTAAAAGATATTTACATGATTGATGCAAATCCACTACCTTGGCTTGATGAAATTTTGAATGGAGTTGAACATACCAACTTCTTCGAAAACCGCGTTACTGAATATAGCAAAGCCTCTACTACTGGCACTTGGGAAGATGTTTTTAACGAAATCGACAAGAGTCGCGAAAAAATGTTGGCGGTATAAAATGAAAAATATTGCTGAAAAAAAAATCAAAAAAATTTTTTTTAGAATTTTATTTTCAGCAATATTTCTTCTGAATTTTTTCGTTCAGAACTCATTTGCTAATCAAAGCCGAAATCTCACAATTTTTGCCGAACCCAACATGGTTTTAGCCCTCACAAAAATCGCCCGCCTTTACTCACAAAAATCAAACGTAATTGTTGCCGTAAATTTTAATTCTTCTTCTGATTTAATAACAAATGTTGATTCTGGTGAACCAGCTGACATCTTTATTTCTGCTCATTCTGGCTGGATTGAAACTTTGCGCCAAAAAGGCTTAGTTGATGTTTATAATAGCGGTTACATCGCCAGCGATAATTTGGTTTTAGTAACTGCAAAAAATAATCCGAATGTACCCGAAGAATTGCACAATCCAAAAATTTCTCTCGAAGATGCTTTAACAATTTTGAACCGCAATAAGTCAACTTTAATTCTGGATTTTGAAGGTAATTCTTCCGGAAAATTCAGTAATGATTTAATCAAAAATTCCATCTTTAGTAACTTAAAATTATTCAACAAATTAGCCGAAGATAAATCATCGATTTCTTCATCAATTAAAAATGATCTGGAAAGCTACGCATTATTGCTTGAAAGTCAGATTAAAAATGATCTTTATTTTCAGATTTTAGCGATCAAAAAAGATGAAAATATTTTTTATCAGGCAATGGTAATTGCCGGAGATAATATGGAAATTGCGCGGGAATTTTTGAAATTTTTAAAGAGCGATGCTGCAAAGAAAATTCTGATACAAAACGGATTTTCGGCAAATTAGATTGTGCCATTGATTGTATGAACGCTGTAAATACGTTGGGCATTAGATTCCGAACTCGCTTCAAGGTTCTAACTCACTACTTCATTTATTTCTCTTTGTTGACTTTTTTCATTTTCACCAAAATCAAATCGTGGTCACGTTTTTTTAAGATCTCGAAATAATATCCTTCAATCACAAAATTTTCTTTTTCATCGGGAATTCGACCTAAATTATTAATTATAAAAGCAGCTAGGTTGTAAGCGTGATCATCTTCCAATAAATCCCAATCCAGTTTTTTATTAATATCACGAATCAATGATTTGGCAGCAATTTTATAGGCACCGGATTTAATTTTTATGATATTAATTTCCGATTCGTCATCTTGCTCCTTTATCTCACCAACAATTTCTTCTAAAATATCTTCTAGCGTTACCAATCCTAGAAGTGAGCCATATTCATCAACCACCAAGGCAAATCTTTTTTTCTTTTTTCTGAAAGCAAAAAGCTGCGAACGTAAACTATTGCTTGCAGGTATGAACCAAGGCTCGGAAATTGCAGAATTTATATCAAATTTATCAAAACTTCCTTTATAAAAATGCAATGCTTTCAGCAATTTTCTAACATTTAAAATCGCTACAATATTTTCCTTATTATCTCGCCACAAAGGAATGCGAGTATAGCTAATTTCCAAAGCATTGCGCACTATTTCCATGATTGGCAAATCAGCATTGATCGATTCAATTTCTTTGCGATGAACCATGATTTCGCTGATTTCAGTATCTGATAAATCCAACACACCGTCAATTAAATCTTTGTCATATTTAAAAATTGAACCTTCTTTATGTTTTAAATCGACAGCATCGCGAATTTCTTCCAACTCTTCACCTTTAGAAGTTTTGTAATTTTTTGGAAAAAAAAGATCAACTACAGAATCAACCAGCTTTTGGCTTAAATGCGCAACAGGCATTAATATTTTTACTAAAAAATCAATTAATGGCGCCAGAAATAATGCAATTTTATCTGGCGCTTTTAGGGCAATAGTTTTGGGAGCAATCTCGGCAAAAAGTAAAACGATAATCGTCATTCCAACAGTTGCATATAATAATCCCGCATCACCAAAAAGCTCAATCAACACGCTGGTGGCAATAGCAGAAGCTAAAATATTAACCGCATTATTTCCGATCAACATGGTGCTGATAACTTTTTCACGCGACTTTAAAAGCTTCTCTAATTTTTTAGCGCGCTTATTTCCTTCATTTGCCAAACGGTGAATTTTAGCACGTGACGCTGCGGTAACAGAGGTTTCAGAGCAAGCAAAAAGCGCTGAAATTATCATTAAAAATATGACTAAGAACAGGTAGAAAGTAGTTAAATCGTCCATTATAATTTATTAAAATTTATGCGCGGATCTACAATTTTGTAGGTTAGATCGCTTATGATATTTGTAATTAAGCCGAGTAATGTAAAAATGTAAAGCGTTGCAAACATTACTGGATAGTCGCGAGACAACGCTGCTTCATAACCCAAAAAACCCATGCCATCGAGTGAAAAAATTACTTCAATCAACATTGAACTGGTAAATAAAATTCCAATCAAAGCTGAAGGAAGACCGGCGATTACAATCATCATAGCATTGCGAAAAACATGGCGATACAAAACTTGATTTTGGTTTAAACCTTTGGCGTAGGCACTTAGTACATACTGTTTATTTATTTCTTCGATGAAGGAATTTTTTACAAAAAATGTTAGTGAGGCAAATCCACCAATTACCATTGCGATAATTGGTAAAGTCATATGCCAGAAATAATCAACGATTTTTTGCCACCAGTTTAATTCATAAAAATTCTCTGAAACCAAGCCCCGCAAAGGAAAAATGTTTAAAAAATTTCCGCCAGAAAAAAGCACAATTAATAAAATCGCAAAAAGAAATGAAGGAATGGCGTGAAAAAAAATTACTAAACTGCTGCTCCATAAATCAAATTTTGAGCCGTCATTTATAGCTTTTTTTATGCCCAAAGGAATTGAAATTAGATAAACCAATAATGTCGTCCAAAGTCCTATTGATATTGAGACTGGAAGCTTTTCTAAAATTAAAGTAGTGATTTTTTTATCTTGATAAAAACTGTCTCCAAAATCAAAAGTAGCAAATTTTTTTACCATCAACCAAAAACGCTGCCCCAGCGGCAAGTCAAATCCATAAAGCTTTTCAATTTTAGAAATTATTTCCGAATCAATACCGCTAGCACCCTGATATTTAAAGGATGAAGAAGAATCGGAATTAAAATTTTTTATATCAATAACTCCACCCGAACTAACTTCGCCGCTAACTTTAGTATGATTAATCTGCGCCAAAAAACGCTCCACCGGACCACCCGGAGCGGTTTGGATAATCATGAAATTTATTAGCATGATTATGAAAAGCGTTGGGATGATTAGTAAAACGCGTTTGGTAAAATAGAAAAACATTAAGGTTTTTATTTTTTAAAGATGACGATGCTAGAAGTATGAAGCTTAACAAAAAATCCGTCCAAGTACATACGAACTATAGGCACTTAAAACCGCTCTTAAGTGCTGGATTTTCGATCTCTATAAAATGCGACAGCATTTTTAATTACACCCAATCCGGATCAGTCGCACCTTCATTTTGAGGGGTTGGAACTTCAATTTCATAGCCAGTAATAACGTCGATAATAAACAGTCTTGGAATTGAATCGCGTCCGTAAGAACTTTTTTTCTTTGAATAAATTAAATAACGCCCATTTGGCGACCATTTTGCGCCTTCGGCCAAGAAGCTGCTGGTTAATAATTTTTCACCTTTGCCATTTGGCGCCATAACACCAATATAAAATTGTCCGCCTTTAATTCTGGTAAAAGCAATCAACTTGCCGTCCGGCGACCACATTGGTTTTGAATAAGAACCATTGCCAGAACTGATTTGTGCAACTGAAGAACCATCTTTATCCATCACATAAATTTGTTGACCGGAATCGCGATCAGAAGCAAAAGTTATAAATTTTCCATCAGGAGAATAAGATGGAGTTGTGTCAATCGCCGGACTTTTGGTTAAGCGACGCGCCGAATTTCCATCAATATCAAGCTCATAAATATCACTATTTCCATCAACAATTGCTGAAAGCAAAAGTTGATTTGAATCTTTTGGATTAACGCTTGGAGCAAATGTTGTGCCGCGAAAACCGCCAACTTTTTTGCTGCGTAAATTTCGTAAATCCATCGAAAAAATTTGTGGTTTGCCTTCAAAATAGCGTAAGTAAAAAAGTTCATTAGGTTTTTTGGAAAAAATCGGAGTTAAAACCAATTCGCGGCCATCGCTTAAAGTGCGTTGATTTTCGCCGTCAAAATCAATCATTGTGATTTTTTTAACGCGTTTATTTACCGGTCCATTTTCTGAAACATAAGCAATTTGAGTAGAAAAATTTCCCGATTTTTCGCCGGTAATTGCTTTATAAATTTCGTTAGAAATCAGGTTTGCCATCTTGCGCTGATTGTCTTTGGAAGCGGTATAAAATTTACCAAACAATTGACGTTGATCCAAAACGTCCCACATTCTGATGCGCATTTCGAGATTGCCACTGACATCATAATTAAATTGCGCAATCACCAAGGCGCCAATTCCGACCTTATTATATTTATCAAAATTTGGAGCTGATTCAACGCTTAAATTTTCCTGCGAAACAATTGGCGCTTTACCCGAAGCCGCAACATCAATCTGACCAGATTGTTTAATTATTTCAAAAAGATCAGTGGTTTTTAAATTTTTTCTAATGCGTTCAAAAATCTCAAAACTGTCATTTTTTAAACGCGGATCACTTGAATCAAAACCAAAAAATAAAATTTTGGTTCTTGGAATTTCTTCATCCTTAATTGAAAAAGAAACTGTTGCGCCGGCTTGATTGACGAAGATAAAAAAGCTGATCAGAAAAAAAATAATTTTAGAAATTTTCATTATTTATAAAGTTTCAATTACAATGTTATCGTTAGTATAAACACATAAATCAGCAGCAATTTTCATTGATTTTTTTACAATTTCTTCCGCCGACATATCATCAATTGAAAATAGAGCCCGCGCCGCTGCAAGAGCAAAATTTCCGCCAGAACCAATTCCAGTAATTCCATCTTCCGGTTCTAAAACATCACCATTTCCGGTTAAAACTAGCGACACATTTTTATCAATTACAATCATCATTGCCTCAAGACGGCGCAAATATTTATCTGTACGCCAATCTTTTGCCAACTCAACGCAGGCGCGCATTAACTGATTAGGATATTGCTCTAATTTTGCTTCAAGTCTTTCAAATAAAGTAAAAGCATCTGCCGTAGCACCAGCAAATCCGCCGATGATTGAACCATCACCCAATTTTCTGATTTTTTTAGCATTAGATTTTAAAACCGTGGAACCAAGCGAAACCTGACCGTCGCCTGCAATTGCAACTTTACCATTTTTACGCACGGAAAGAATTGTTGTTCCGTAAAGCATAGAAGAATCTTTGTGATCAAGCATAAGAAAAGATTTAGGATTTAAGATTTAAGATTTAAGATTTATTTGCCCAACCCTAAATCTTAAATATTAAATCTAAAATAAATTGATGATGACACAAAAATCAGTTAAAAATTTTTTGATAATTTTTTTCCTCGGAATTTCTAGTGGGTTACCTTTAGCACTAATTCTTTCAACCTTGAAAGCCTTATTGCTCGATAAAGGTTTTGATTTAAAAACTATCGGATTTTTCTCGCTTATAAGCTTGCCTTATACTTTAAAATTCTGCTTCGCCCCAATTATTGATTCTTGTTCGATTCCGTTTTTAACCAAAATTGTTGGACAAAGAAAATCTTGGATCATTTTAAGTCAGATATTTTTAGTTATTTTTATTGCTCTTTTAGGAGCTTCGGGAATTGCTGGCAACATTAGTGTAATCGCCATTTTTGCATTTTTAGTAGCCTTCGCTTCTGCCTCACAAGATATTGTAATTGATGGTTATAGAATTGAATTATTTGCCAAAGAAAATCAGGGTTTGGCGGCAAGTTTTTATGTTTATGGCTATCGAATTGGCATGTTGATTTCAGGCGCTGGAGCCTTAATTTTAGCAGAATTAATCAGTTGGGATATAGTTTATTTTGTAATGGCTGCATGCATGGTAAGTACGATTTTCATCACAATTTTAGCCGAAGAAACCAGAAAAGATTTTGTACAAAAAAGCCATGATTTTAGCAGCTGGTTTAAAAATTCTGTAATTGATCCACTCCGCGATTTTAGTCATCACAGCAAATGGCATGTTGTTTTGGCATTCGTAATTTTGTTTAAATTGGGCGATGCTTTTGCCGGAAATTTAACTTTACCTTTTTTGCTCGAAATCGGTTTTTCCAAAATTGAAATTGCCAGCATTGTAAAAACTTTTGGGCTTTTTGCGACATTATTTGGAGTTTTTTTAGGCGGCATTTTAGTTAAAAAACTTGGCATCATTAGATCTCTTTGGATCGCCGGATTAATGCAAATGTTTTCCAACCTAGCCTTTTCTTATCTGGCGCAAACTGGTTATAATGTTGAATCTCTTTATTTCGTAATCTTCATCGAAAATTTAAGCGGCGGAATTGGTGATGCCGTTTTCGTGGCCTATTTAAGTAGCCTTTGCAACATCGCTTTCAGCGCTACGCAATATGCGCTTTTAGTTTCTTTTTCAACGATAGCACGTTCAGTTTTAACTGCTAGTTCTGGAATTTTTGCTCAGACTTTAGGCTGGTATCAATTTTTTATTTTCTCAACTTTTTTGGCACTTCCGGGATTGGCGTTTTTACTTTGGCTATCTCTAA
The DNA here is from genome assembly GCA_945862455.1 of Rickettsia typhi. Taxonomy (GTDB): domain Bacteria; phylum Pseudomonadota; class Alphaproteobacteria; order Rickettsiales; family UBA1997; genus UBA2645. The sequence continues at coordinate 13,668 of CAMAXU010000009.1, forward strand.
AAAAAGATCGACATTTTCAAACTACTTAAAAACTTAAAACTAAACTCATTACTTTACTTTTTGCCTCACAAAAATAGTTTAAAAAAAATTCCAAATTTCCTGCCAAATTAATAATCAATGCGCATCACAACTGTCAGACCAACGAAAGAGAAAATTACGAAAGGTGAAGTTTCGGCGGCGCATTTTATTCCCTATCGCTGCCACTGGAATTCAGACACGATTTTAACTCATAAAGAAGAATTAGTTCGTGTTATTAAAATCAAGGGTTTCGCCTTTGAAACCGCAGATGATATTGATATTGACCTTAAAAAAAATGCTCGAAACAACCTTTTAAAAGGAATGTCTTCTGGCAATTTTACTTTACATTTTCACACTATCCGTCGCAAAGAAAAAGGTTTTCCTGATGGCGAAATGCCAGAAAAATTTTCTGATCGTGTTAACCGCGAATGGGCGCAAAAACACTCAAATGACAAAAGTTTTATCAATGAGCATTATTTCACTTTAGTAAGAGGTTCCGATAGTTCTGGTATTGCGGTTCTTGAGCATATGGCAAAGAAATTGCAACATCGAGCCGATAAAACTTCGTGGGAAAATTATATGCGCGAAGGTTATGATGAACTTGATGAAATGACAGAACGAATTCTTAATGGCTTCGGAAACTATGGCCCTCAAGTTCTAGGATTAGTTGAAACTGAAGATGGCATTACTTCTGAAATTCTAGAATTTTTATCACGCCTTGTAAATTGCGGCTATTCGCAACCAATGACTGTGCCTTTGGGTCAAATTTCACATCATCTACCAGTAAGTCGTCTTTATTTTGGAAATAAATCAATTGAAGCTCATCATCCGCACACTGTGAAATATGCCGGTCTAGTTTCGATCAAAGAATATCGACCTTCTACTCACGCCGGAGTTTTTGATGGTTTCATGCAAATGCCTTTTGAGTTGATTATAAGTCAGTCATTTTCTTTCATTAACCGAATGGTAGCAATTAGCTCAATGCAATTGCAACAACGTCGTCTCGTGCAATCGGAGGACGTTGCGGTTTCACAAATTCAGGAAATTGATTCAGCCCTAGATTCTGCGATGAGCGGCGAATTTGGTTTTGGCAATCATCATATGACTGTTCTTTGCATTGAAGACACGCCGAAAGCATTAGAAAGCGCTTTATCTCTTGCGGTAGTTGAACTTTCAAACACAGGTATTACAGGTGTCCGTGAAAAAATGAATCTTGAACCGGCTTTTTGGGCTCAACTTCCTTGCAATGCTGAATATATGGCGCGCCGTAGCGTTGTGAACACTTTGAATATCGCATCTTTTGCATCTTTTCACAATTATCCTTCTGGAAAAAGAAAGAAAAATCATTGGGGCGACGCAGTTACAGTTTTAAACACAGTTTCGGGAACACCTTACTTCTTTAGTTTTCACGTTCGCGATGTTGGTCATAGTATGATTATTGGTCCAACGGGAGCTGGTAAAACAGTGCTTTTAAACTTTCTTTGCGCTCAGGCCCAAAAATTTAACTGCCGTCTATTTTTCTTCGATAAAGATCGCGGTGCCGAAATTTTTATCCGCGCCATTCGCGGTCGCTACATAATTCCAAACGCCGCCAAAACTTCCGGCTTTAATCCATTTCAACTTGAAGATACCAGCACCAATCGTTCATTTTTAATCGAATTCATGAAAGCTCTGGTGATGATTGGCGATACGCCTTTACCAGCACATGAAGTTGAACGCATCAATGAAGCTGTGCAAGGTAATTATAAACTGCCAAAAGAACAAAGAAGATTGCGCAACATCGCGCCTTTCATGGGTTTGAGCGGTCCTGGAACTTTAGCTGGCCGCCTTTCAATGTGGCACACCGGAGGATCGCACTCTAAACTTTTTGATAATGAAGATGATTTAATTGATTTTACTTCTGCCCGCAGTTTTGGCATTGAGATGGCGCATATTCTGCAGGATAAAGTCAGCATCGGTCCAGTTCTGCTTTATCTTTTTCACCGTATCCAAACTTCACTTGATGGCTCTCCAACTATGCTAGTTCTAGATGAAGCTTGGGCGCTAATTGGCAATCCAGTTTTTGCGCCAAAAATTAAAGACTGGCTAAAAGTTTTAAGAAAACTCAATACTTTCGTAGTATTCGCCACACAATCCGTGGAAGACGCCGCCAAAAGTAGCATTTCTGACACTTTGGTGCAACAAACTGCTACACAAATTTTCTTACCTAATTTAAAAGCAACTACACTTTATCGCGAAGTTTTTATGTTATCGGAGCGTGAGTTCAACCTAGTTAAAACTACCGATCCGTCAACTCGCTTCTTCTTGGTTAAGCAGGATAATGATGGCGTAATTGCCCGCATCGATTTAAGCGGAATGGATGACACGATTCGAGTTCTTTCCGGACGCGCTGAAACTGTGCGCATCATGGATGAAATCATCGAAGAAGTTGGTGAAAATCCCGATGATTGGCTTCCGATTTATTACGAACGTAGTCGCAGCAAATAATAAAAAACTAAAAATAGGTGAAAAATTTAGAACAAAAGTCTTATCAAAAAACTTTCCGCGCTCTGGTTTTTGTAGTGGCTATTTTTTCGATTCTTTTTTCTTCTCTAAAAAATTCTTTTGCCGAAGATGCAACTGGATATGGCGTAGGCCGAACCCGCAGTTGTAGCGCCGATGGCAAACCTGAAACTTTGCTATTCGATCCAACTTCTGGTGGTAAAGATGTAGAATTTAATTTATCGAACCCAGTATGCACTTACGTGGCAATCTCAATTTATGCTGCTGTAAAAATTGCTATTGCGAATATGAATCGAGTTTGCGGGTCAGGAAGCTCAATGCCAAGAATAACTCCTTCGCCAATTCAAGATTCAATTGACCTGGTCAGAGCATCTGTTACAGCGGCAAGCGGCAACACTCAATGTCAGGGCGCTGTTGGTTATGGTGCTGCTGGTTTTTCTTTAGCAATGTCACAAATTGCCGTCATTTATGGAATCGCTAAACAGGTTTATAATAAGTCTGACGTTTGTGGCTCAGAATGGATGGGACCTAATGTCAAACAATATGATATGAGTACTCCCAATCAAAAACAAAGAGTACAATTAGCAATTGAAGGTTATATACGCGATTCTTCTCCCAACCTCAGTATTAACTCTGGCAACGACAAAACATATCGCGAGTGGTTTTATGGTGGAGTTGAGGTTGAGGATAATCCCAGTTCAGGAGAGGCATGTAGAGATCCAGCAGCATCAAAAATCGATCAGGCTTACGAAAAATATCCAAAACAAAGGTACTATCTTAAAGGTCTGGAAGCCGGCAATTTTAACTGTAAAAGATATTTTCTTCCTGCCGGATCAAACGATCCCGGAACCGGTGCTCCAGCTGAACAAGGCCGTCTTGATGATTTTCAAAAAGCTTATAATTGTTGTCAGTCAAGAAGTCAGAATTTTATTTGTATTCACTATGACGGAAAAGATGTCTTTTGTAGAGCTGGCGAAATATGTGCGATAAATGGAATATCTTTTTCTACCAAGACTTTGACTTACGATCAATTGATTTGTGCCGAGTCCTACAGTTTATGTCCATATAATTTCGCACTCAGCGGCGGAACAGAATATTGCGATTATTATAAGGATGGCATATGGAATAGCTCAGAAGGCAGATGGAAAATGATTACACAAGATCAGATTAGTGCTGCTAGTATAGCTGGAAATTGTAGCTCTTATAGCGAAATCAGAGACAATAATTGTATCCTAAATGAGAAAGCCAACAAGTGCCGAAATTATTGCCAATATCTAACTCACTGCACCAAAACTTCTACTCCGTCATTCCCTTATCAAAGCGGTTTAGGATCTCCATATTTTTCTGATGCCTGCATAAATTTTGTGGGTGATTCTCAAAACAAAACTGCCTTCAATGGTGGATTCCTTCTTGGCAGCCAAAGGCATTTCAGCGCACCAATTGCTCAATGCGTAAAAGAAACTCTGGAAAATCTTTTCTATAATCGCGCCGGTCATAGCAGCTGCCAAAATACCAATGAATATCCATCATCGGATGGCTCTTGTCCTTCCAAGCAATATATCCGCGATGGGAATTTCACTTACAAAAAAGGCAATATGGTAAAAGACACTTCCTTTTTCGGGATGATACAAAATAACATGCAGAACCTAGTAAGGCTTACAATTACAATGTCGATAATGTTTTACGGCATGAATATTTTGGTTGGAAAAAACAATATCGGGAACAAAAAAGATATTCTGACTTATATCTTCAAAATTGCCGTAGTTCTCTATTTTGCCACAGGTGATGCTTGGCAAAGCACCTTCTTTAAAGGTGTTTATGGAGCGGGAGCAGAATTTTCGCGAATGGTCTTTAAGATTGGTCTTGATAGCAACACTTTAAAACAAGATGGCTGCCAATTTGGAACTTACACATTTGCCGATGGCACACTTTATAATAGCGGCAGAAATTATCCCGCCGGCAAAGAATATTTGGCTTTATGGGACACGCTTGATTGTAAAATTATGCGTTATTTGGGATATGGTCCGGAAGTTTCAGTTGCAAACATTGCCTCCCTGATTTTTGCCGCATTATTTACAGGTGCACCCGGATTCTATTTTGCCATGTCGGTCTTATTCATGGCCTTCTTCTTTATTGCAGCGACAATACGCGCATTGCATATTTTTCTTTCTGCCTGCCTGTCTATCATTATTTTCGTATTTGTTTCGCCATTAATAATTCCGCTTTGCTTATTCAAAAAAACAGAAAATATTTTTAAAGGATGGCTGACCAACTTAATCAGCTTCTGCTTCCAACCCATTATTCTTTTTGCCTATATCGCAATATTTTGTACAGTTATGGATAAAACAATGATTGGCAGCGCCACTTTCGTTGGTGATCCACCTTCCAAAACAATTTCTTGTAAAGAAATTTGCAAAAATTCCGACGGCACAATCGTACCTTTCGTTAACGGCGAAGAACCTGCTTGCGACCAAACTGGACAAAAAATATATGATCCAAACAATGATAGCGTTGCCTGTCTGATAAACCTTAATGATTTCGGAACAGCCCCCGGATTCGAAATAGTTGGCATAAGTATTCCAATTCTCGATAATCTACTAACTGGCGATATTAAAGCCAAACTCTTAACTATCCTTCGCGGATTCATCGTCATGTTCTTACTATATAAATTCATGGATGAAATACCAGGAATCGCTTCTTCTTTAATTGGTGGAACCAAACTTCCAAGCTCTGAAGCCAATGCTATCGCAATGCTAGCTCAAACCGCCGGCATGATAAGAAGCGCCCAACTACGAGCCTTACGAGGAGGCAAAAAAGCTGCTAGGTCAACTTATAACAAAGCAAAAGGAATAGCGCGAGATCTCGGCAACTCTGGAAAATCAGTCTCCGGACCCGGAAAATCAGTCTCCGGAGCTTCTGAAAAAAGTGAAGGTAGCGATCACGACGGCGGTGTGGATAACGGCATAGCGCGAGATGGCGGAAACTCTGGAAAATCAGTCTCCGGACCTGGAAAAAGTGAAGGTAGCGATCACGACGGCGGTTGAGACGGAAGCGATTCTGTAGGTCGCAAAGAAGGAGGAAGCGATGCAAGTGGTGACGATAATCAAACTTAAAGAATGATTTTTGTTAATTTAAAAATCCAAGAAATTGACAATTATCATTTCACCTCTTTAATGCGCGCCCTTAAGGTTGAATTCAAATTTTTTGCTATCGTAGCTCAGGGGTAGAGCACTTCATTGGTAATGAAGAGGTCGGTGGTTCGATTCCACTCGATAGCACCATTACTCTTCATAATAAGTAATGGGTCTGCCATAACGTACTAAAATAAATTTTTCGCCTCGGAAAGTTTTATAAGAATAAATTTTATCCCCATCATTATAATGGCAGCCGAACATCTTGCGAGCCTGAGTATCGGAAATTCCAACTCGCGAAGTTCCAAAAGTATTATACATTGATTTTGCTTGCGCCTTTTCATATTCACAAGGTTCTGAACAACCAAGAGAGGCAAGCTCTCCATAGCAAGAAGCTACTAATAAAAAAACCGGTAATAATAGAAACTTTTTCATTTATTTTTCTCCAACATGAATTGCCGCAGCGCCAAAAGTTAAATTTTGATAAGAGGCATTTTTAAATTCGGCATTTTCAATCATTTTTTTAAACTCATCTTGAGTTGGAAATTTGCGAATACTTTCAACCAAATATTGATAAGAAGCGCGATCTTTTAAAATAATTTCACCGATTTTAGGAATAACATTAAAAGAATAAGCATCATAAATTTTTTGCAGAAAATAATCGTTAACTTTAGAAAATTCGAGACAGATAAATTTTCCACCCGGCTTTAAAACTCGATAAGCTTCAACTAACGCCGCATTGATATTGGTAAAGTTTCTAATACCAAAAGCGATGGTAAAAAAATCAAAACTCTCATTTTCAAAACATAATTTTTCACCGTCACAACAAGTGAATTTCAAATCCGAGAATAAATTTAAATCAACTGCACGATTTTTTCCTACATCAAGCATTTCTTGATTTATATCAACAACATCAATTGTGCATTTTACATTTTGAGCGTGAGCTTTTTTGGAAATTCGAAAAGCAATGTCGCCAGTTCCACCAGCTAAATCAATGATTTGGTAAGATTTTTTTGAATCAGAAAAATTAATTTCTTCCACCATTTTATTTTTCCATAGACGATGCACGCCAGCGCTCATCAAGTCATTCATCAGATCATATTTTTTTGCAACTCCCGAAAAAATTTCTTTGACAAGACTAGCTTTTTGATCACGATCTACTTCTTTGAACCCGAAATGCGTTTTATCTTTTTTCATGTTAAAAACTTCCGATTTTGATTTTGATTTACCGCCTGAATTAATTGCTCAGGCTCCATTTTTTCCGCGCGAAGAAACTAAAATGTTGGTATTTAATGGCGCGTCAATTCTTGATTCACAAGTAATCTTCTTAAACAATTTTTTGCAAGAAGGAGATGTGTTAGTCTTTAATGATGCCCGCGTGATTAAAGCCAAATTATCGGCAATAATTTCGCGCAATTCTGCCCGCCTTGATTTCAATTTAGATCAAGAGCGCGATGGCTTGTGGCAAGCACTTTGTCGCCCAGCAAGAAAAGTAAAAGCTGGAGATAATTTAGAAATTGCGCCTGATTTTTCTGCTCTGGTTATCGAAAAAACTGATGATGGATTTATTAAAATCAAATTTAATTGCGTTGAAAATGAATTGCTTTCCAAGCTTGAAAAATATGGCTCAATTCCACTTCCGCCTTACATAAAACGTGAAGAAGAAAATCAAAATGACTTAAAAAATTACCAAACAATTTATGCGGCAAACGGCACAGCAGTTGCGGCTCCAACTGCTGGACTTCATTTTAACGAAAGAATTTTTTCTGAATTAGAAAAAAAGAAAATCCAAAAAGTTTTTGTTACTTTAAATGTTGGCGCGGGCACATTTTTACCGGTTCGCAGTGATTTTTTAAAAGATCACAAAATGCATTCAGAATTTTATTCGATTTCCGAAGAATCGGCAAAAATTATTAATGATGCTAAAAAAAATGGTAAAAAAATTGTCGCTGTTGGCACAACGTCACTGCGCGTTTTGGAATCTTGTACTGATAAAAATGGCTTGGTAATTTCGCAAAAAACCAACACCGAAATTTTTATTTTTCCACCTTATAAATTTAAGATTGTCGATATTTTAATGACAAATTTTCACTTACCAAAATCAACTTTATTTATGCTGATTTGCGCGTTTGTTGGAAAAGAGAAAGCTTTTGAGATTTACAACCACGCCATTTCAAAGAGTTATCGTTTTTATTCTTATGGCGATAGTTCGCTGCTATTTAAGAATGATTCTTAATAAGAATTCGTCAACCAACCGGGAACTGAATTATCTTTTTTCGGCGGATTTTGTACCGAAATCAAGGAACTTTGAGGAGCTGCACCATGTCCACTTTGTTTATAAGATTCTTTATATTGCGCCAATAAACGATCCATTTTGCGCGTTTTGCCGCTTAAATCTGGAGCATCACTGGTTGTGATTTCAAGCTCATCCTGATCGAGATAAAGCTGTACAAAATTATAAGTTGTTGAATCAAAAATGCTGGACAAATTATTGGGACTAAAATTGATTTCGCGCGAAATTCTTTCACTATTATTATTGCGCCAAGAAATATTGATATTGCCAAAAAAATCAGAATTACTATCCATATAAAAAGATTGGCTTCGGCTTTCTCCCGGATTTAAAAGCGGCAAACTTAAAATATTTTTTCCTGCCCAATTACACTGGATATCATTGATTGGAGCCAAGCTGGCATTACTAAAATAAATCGCCGGACTTTCTTTATGAGTACCGCATGAAACTAAAAATAAACTGACCAAAATAAAAAATATTTTCTTCATATTAATTTGATTTTTGTGCTTGAAATAACTCGCGCGTTTTTATTGCTTTTGCAAAACGCGAGAAGGCAAAAAGATAGCTGTAAATCAAGCCGTTAAAGCCATAGATAAAATAACGACGCACAAAGAAAGCTTTTAAAAAAGCAAAAGTTGGAATGAAAAAAACTTTTAAAAGTGACGGCTTTTTTCCTTTTTTAAAACTATCTTGCGCCTGCATTTGTGAATAAGAATTAATCTTTTCAATCCAATGCGAAAATGAACGAAAAGATTGATGATATATTATATTTTTTAACTGACCGATTTTTTCACTTCCTCCCTCTTTTAACTCAACAGAATCATGTACGGTGCTATTTTTAAAACCGGCATAATCTTTGTTATAAAGACGCAGTTGATTATAAAAATAAGAGAATTTTTTTGGCTTTTTTTCGAAGCGAAATTTATTCACAATTTTAACTCTGAATCCGTAAAAATTTTCGTAATTTTTTTGTGAAAAAATATTTATTATTTCTGCGCATAATTCTTTGGAGACTTCTTCATCGGCATCAATATTTAAAATCCATTTATTGCGACATTGATTTTCACCAAATATTTTTTGCTGACCGAAGCCCTGCCATTTATTATACATTACTTTCGCTCCAGCTTCATTTGAAACTTCGCAAGTTTTATCTTCGCTGCCGGAATCAATTACTAAAATTTCATCTGCAATTTCCTTAACCGCATTAATTACTTCAACGATTCGGTCTGCTTCATTTTTTGCAATGATAAAAACTGAAATAGGCGGCTTCATAAATTTGATTGATTTATTGGACGTAAAAAAATATTTATTTATCATCAATTTACTCATCTGGCTGTCAACTTTTAAAATCAAAAAATATGCTAAAAAAATCTCAGAAGCGCACTGTAATTGCTATTTCAGCTCTTGTTTTAATTGGATTCGGAGCACTTGTTGTTCATAATTATAAAACCAAAACTTCATTAAAATATAATGAAGAAAATACTGCCGCAACTAAACCTCAAGAAAACCCGCAAGATGCCGTTGCAGCAGCTGTTAACGATGATGCCGCCGCGATTGCTGAAACCCGTAAAAATAGTGATCTTTTAAAAGCTTCATCTTCTGATTTTGTTTTGGGTGATAAAAAAGCTTCTGTTTTAATGATTGAATATGCCTCGCTTTCTTGTCCGCATTGCGCTGCTTTTGCTCGCGAATCTTTTGATAAATTTAAAACTGAATATGTTGATAGCGGCAAAGTACAATTTATTTTCCGCAATTTTCCTTTGAACCAATCTGCTTTATCTGCCGCAATGTTTGCACAATGCCAAGCTCAAGATAATAAATCTGAATTACCGGACAGATATTTCCAAACCATTAAAGCTTTGTTCAAAACTCAAGATTCTTGGGCTTTTGACGAAAAATATAACGATAAATTGGAGGCAATTGCCAAACTTGACGGCATGAGTTCGGAAAGATTTAAGACTTGTATTGAAGATAAATCACTGCAAGAAAAAATCTTGGTTTCAAGAATGGATGCCGCAAAAGTTTTACAGTTAAAATCAACTCCAAGCTTTTTCGTAAATGGTGAAATCGCCGAAGGTTATGTTGATTACCAAACTTTGAAAAAACTTCTCGATAAAAAATTAGCCGAAGCTAACAAATAAAATTAAAAAAAGTGACTGCAAAGCTTGTAATAAAAGATCTCAAAAAAAACTTCGGCTCAAAACAGGTTTTAACTGGCATTGATTTGCAGGCTAATAAAGGCGAATCAATCGTAATTTTAGGCGGTTCTGGCAGTGGTAAATCGGTTTTAATCAAGATTATTGCTTCACTTTTAACACCAAGCTCAGGCAGCGTTAAAATCGATGATATGGAAGTTGCTAATATCGGCGCTCGCGATCGCGATAACTTAATGGAAAAATTCGGATTTTTATTTCAAGGCGGCGCTTTGTTTGATTCAATTCCGATTTGGGAAAATGTTGCTTTTCGTTTAATTAATCAAAAAAAACTCGATAAAAAAAAGGCGCGCGCCATTGCAATAGAAAAGCTTAAAGCTGTTGGTTTGAGTGAAAAAGTTGCCGATCTTTATCCAGCCGAACTTTCTGGCGGAATGCAAAAACGGGCATCTTTGGCACGCGCAATTGCCGCAGATCCAGAAATTATTTTCTTTGATGAACCTACAACCGGGCTTGATCCGATCATGGCCGACGTAATTAATGACTTAATTATTTCCAATTCCAAGCAACTTGGCGCGACAACAATTACAATCACTCATGACATGGCTTCGGCTCGCAAGATTGCTGATAAAATTGCTATGCTTTATGAAGGAAAAATCATTTGGTTTGGTGATGTTAAAAATATGGATTCATCGGATAATCCTTATTTAGATCAATTCATTCATGGACGCGCCGAAGGACCGATAAATTTTTTAGCAGTTTAAATGAAAAAATCCTCGAGTGCATTTTCTTTAATTGAAGTTTCACTGGTTGTTTTAATCATTAGCCTGATTGCCGCCGGCATTTTAACCACCACAAATCTGATTAAAAAATCACGCTTACATACGGCGCAAGTTCTTACTAAAAGTTCTCCGGTTAATAATATTTCTAATCTAGTTGCTTGGTTTGAAACTTCTTTGGATAGCAGTTTTGTTGGCAATGAAAAATCTGATGGCACTGCAATTAGCACTTGGTACGACAATAATCCTGATGCTGCTTCAAAAAATAATGCAACTCAATCGACATCAACCAATAAACCAACTTTTACTGCAAATGTTTTTAATAGCGGAATTCCCGGATTAAAATTTGATGGCTCCAACGACACGTTACCTTTTGATGGATCTTCGTTAATTAACAGCTCTTACTCTATTTTTATTGTTGAGCAAAAAACCACCGATAAAGCTTTTAATTGCATTATTGGTGGCAGTGCTTCAGTAACAAACACCAATCTACATTTATGCTACGCCACTGATGATAGAATCAGGTTTGGTCACTATAGCAATAACTTAGATTATCAAAATAGTGTTTTATCTTATTCTTCACCTAAAACAAGAATGCACAGCTTTATCTTTAACATCGCGGTGGGCAAAAAATATTGGTTAAATGGAGGATCTAGTGAGACAGCATCTAACACTCAAACTGCCGCTATAACTTCTTTTGCCAGTTCAAATATAGGTTCTTTTGCAACTAATCCTTATGAGGGCAATATTGCCGAGATCATCATATTTAATCGCGCTTTAACAACTGAAGAAAGAAGATCTGTCGAAAGTTACTTAGGCAAAAAATATAATCTCACCTTAAATAGTTAAACGGTAAATTCCTTGACGCCGTTAGATAATTAATTTTATTTCAGATTTTGAGCGCTTTTTTAGTAAAAATTTTGATAAATATCTGAATATATTTTGAAAAATTTTACTAAAAAATAAGCCAAAATAGGGGTAAATATGGAATAAAATTAATTAGCTAACATTGCCTTATAAGCTTCGCTTAAAATTCGCGCAACTTTCCCAGCTTTTCCTTCTCCAATAATTTTTCCATCAATCTTTGTAACTGGTCGCAAAATCAGGCTGGAACTGGTTAAAAACACTTCATTTGCCGCAGTTAATTCTTCAACTGCAAAATCTCTTTCTTCAACTTTTAAACCTTTTTCTTTGGCAAATTCAATCAGACGATTTCTGGTGATGCCGCATAAAATAAGGTTGTCTGGTGCTTTAGTGATTAAAATTTCATCTTTATTCACGATAAAAGCATTAGCGAAAGTTGCTTCAGTTACAACTCCATCGCGGACAAAAATCATATCATCAACACCAGAATCTTTAGCTTTTTGATTCATTAAAGTTGAAGCCAAAAGCCCGACTGTTTTGATGTCACAACGTTTCCAACGAATATCTTCGTGAGTAATAACAGAAACGCCTTTTTCAAATTCTTCCGGCGTTAATTTTTTACCCAAAGCAACAGTGGCACTAATTGTCGGCTGCAAACCTTTAGGACAAGTTGGAACGCGATTTGTAGCACCGCGCGTAATTTGCAAATAACAAATTCCTTCTTCCATTTTATTTTGTGCAAAAAGCTCCAATTGCATTTTTGCTAATTCGCTTTTTGAAAAATTATGCTCAATTTTTATTTCACGCAAACTGCGAAAAAGCCTTTCCAGATGCGCGTCACCATCAATTAATTTGCCGTTTTTAAATAATGTAACTTCGTAAACGCCATCGGCAAATTGAAATCCGCGATCTTCGATGTGAACCATGCAATTTTCGTGAGGCAAAAATTTACCATTTAAATAGCTGATGCGTGACATGTTATTTTTTTAAAATTGAGGTTCCGGCATAAATTGCGCGATTGCCTAAATATTCTTCGATGCGGATTAATTCATTATATTTTGCCGTTCTGTCACTTCTGCAAAGCGAGCCAGTTTTGATTTGTCCGGCATTGGTTGCAACTGCGATATGGGCGATTGTTGTATCTTCAGTTTCTCCCGATCTGTGCGAAATAATATTGTTATAACCCGCAGATTTAGCGATGTTAATTGCGTTTAAAGTTTCGCTCAAAGTTCCGATTTGATTAAACTTAACCAACATTGCATTTGCCATGTGTTCGGCGATTCCTTTCTGCAAAATTTTTGGATTAGTTACGAACAAATCATCTCCAACCAACTGAATTTTTTTGCCCAAAACTTTGGTAATATTTTTCCAGCCTTCATAATCATTTTCAGCGCAAGCATCTTCAATTGAAAAAATCGGATAATTATTCACCAATTCTTCGTAATAACGCACCAATTCATCAGAAGTTAGAATGCGACCTTCGCCTTCCAAATCATATTTACCATTTTTGTAAAATTCAGTTGAAGCTGCGTCCAATGCCAGCAAAACTTCTGAACCTAATTCATAGCCAGCTTTTTGGGTTGCTTTTGCAACATAATCCAAAGCTTCTTTTGTTGAATCAAGATTAGGCGCAAATCCACCTTCATCACCAACATTTGTGTTGTGACCATCTTTTTTTAAAAGCGATTTTAAATGCTGAAAAATTTCAGCACCAATACGAATTGCATCGCGCACAGATTCAGCTGCAACCGGCATAATCATGAATTCTTGAATATCGATTTTATTATCAGCATGTTTTCCACCATTAATAATATTCATCATTGGAACTGGCAAAACTCTGGCTTCACTTCCACCCAAATATTCAAAAAGAGGAATTTTTTTAGAAATGGCACTTGCTTTCGCAACAGCTAATGAAACCGCTAAAATAGCATTTGCACCAAGAGAATCTTTGTTTTCCGTGCCATCTAAATCGATCATTAATTGATCAATTTCTTTTTGTTTTTCGGCATCAAAACCAATTAACTTAGAAGCGATTTTTGTATTTACATTTGCAACTGCTTTTAAAACACCTTTGCCTAAAAATCTGTCTTTATCACCATCGCGAAGCTCATGAGCTTCTAGGCTTCCAGTTGAAGCACCCGAAGGAACGGCAGCAGTTGCGACAGATCCATCTGTTAAGTGAATTTCTGCTTCCAGAGTTGGAAAACCACGCGAGTCAAGAATTTCGCGCGCTTTAAGAGCCGTGATTTTAGTCATGAAAACTTTGAATTGATGTTTGAAATGTGAGTGTAAGATAGATCAAGTTTTCTTTTGTTGTGAGAAAATGTCAATTTCCAAATCTAAAAATAGCTTATGTTTCGCATAATTTTACTGATCATCTTAGTTCTAATTGCCATTACTTTTTTTGATAAGGCAAAAAATTATGCCAAAGAAAAATCTGACAAAATCAAAACTGTCGCTGAAACTGCAGAGAAAATGTTTCGCTATAAAAAAGATAAGTAACCGAAATAGAAATCACAATCCTCAAGCCTTGCGCTCAAAAGATTTGGCGCATCCCCTTAAAACACAATTGAGGTCACCCTGCGACAAGCTCAGGGTGACCTCGAGTTTTTTTGAATCAAGGTATAATTGCGAATATTTATTTTCTTTCGCCTGAATTATTTTGATTTTGCTCCATATCAAACCCAGTAATTTTTTTCATCTCTTGACGATGACGCTCTTGCTCTTTCTTTAAATTGTCTCTTTGTTGAGAAGAGAGTTTTGACATCATTTCTTGACGCTTTTCCATTCTAGCTTTTTCTTCGGGAGAAAGATTTTGCAACTTCTCTTGTCTGGCATCAATTTTTGCTTCCTGTTCTTTTAATTTTTCTTCTTTCTTTTTTAGAATTTCTTTCTTTTCTTCAGGACTAGATCCGCGCCATTTTTCTTTGGCTTCTTCTCTTTTTTCTTCACGCTTCTCGTCGCGTCTTTCGTCTTTTCTTTCGTTCCTATTATTGTCTTTTCTATCATCTCTTTTTTCTTCGTAAGCTTTCATCATTCTTTGACGCTCTTCTGGATTCATATTTTTTGTATTATCCATAAATTGTCCGCCTTCATTTCTACCTCTTTGACTTCTATCATTTTCATTTGCTGGCTTTTGTTTTAAACCTTCTTGTGGCTGCTGCTTCCATTTTGCATTTGAATTGTCTCTTTTTTGATTAAAGCGTGGATTATTGGTTCCGGCATTTGGAGTTGTCGGCTGCTTTTGATCTGTAGTTGCAGGAACAACTGGTGCTGGAATATTTGCCGGAGATATATCTTGAGCGTTTTGAGTGGCTTGAGTATTTCTTTGTAAATTTTGTGCATTTGCTGAAATTGAGCAAAGCGCTGCAATTGCAAATGAAGTAAATAATTTTTTCATAAAATTTGGTTTATTTAAAATGAGACCTTAAAAATTAAGGATTCACTCACAAGTAAATCGAAATTTTCTTCAATCAATTAAAATCTCTTGTGAAGTCTCATTTTGATTTTCTGTAAAAAAACTTTTAGCAAATTCAGTAAAAGTTTTTTCCTCAATTGCAGTACGAATATCGCGCATTAAATCTTGGTAATAAAAAATATTATGTTCCGAAAGTAGCATTGCCGACAAGATTTCACCTGACTTGCTTAAGTGATGCAAATAAGCGCGACTGTGGTTTTGGCAAGCATAACAACCACATTTTTCATCAAGCGGTTTTTCATCATCACGATGTTTGGCATTTTTAATATTTATGGCACCATGTCTGGTAAAAGCTTGTCCGGTGCGACCGGAGCGTGTTGGAATCACACAATCAAACATATCAACACCGCGCGCAACTGCGCCAACAATATCTGACGGTTTACCAACGCCCATTAAATAACGCGGCTTATCTTGCGGTAAAAAATCAGGCGTATAATCAAGAACTTCAAACATTGATTTTTGTCCTTCGCCTACAGCCAAGCCGCCAATTGCATATCCATCAAAACCGATTTCAATTAATTGTTCGGCAGAAATTTTACGCAAGTCCGCAAAAGTTGAACCCTGAACAATACCAAAAATTCCATAACCTGACCTTTTTTGAAAAGCGGTTTTTGATCTTTGCGCCCATAGAATTGAGCGATCCATTGCTGTTTTAGCCTGTTCAAAGGTTGCAGGATATTGAACGCATTCATCAAAAATCATCGTAATATCGCTGCCAAGCATGTGTTGAATTTCAATTGATCTCTCAGGACTTACAAAATATTTTGTGCCATCTAAGTGCGAGAAAAATTCAACGCCGGCATCAGAAATTTTGCGGATTTTAGAAAGAGACATCACTTGAAATCCGCCGGAATCAGTAAGAATTGGCTTATCCCAATTCATAAATTTATGAAGCCCGCCCAACTTTTGAATAAGCTCTGCGGTTGGACGTAACATCAAATGATAAGTATTGCCCAAAATAATTTCGGCACCTGATTTTTTAATGTCAGAAAATTTTATGGCTTTAACGGTTGCTGCAGTTCCGACCGGCATAAAAGCTGGAGTTTGAATGACGCCGTGAGCAGTTGAAACCTCACCTCTTCTTGCTTTATTTTCGGTGGTTTTTAGTTTGAAAAAAAAATCTTTACTCATGAAATTATGAAAAAATTCTTACCATTTTTAACGTTAATTTTTCTAATCAGCCTGATTGGATTTTCTACTTACAAATTAAATAAAAAACAGGCTGATGGCTTTGCTCTTCCAGTTAGCGAAGATGTAGGTGAGCCAAGCATCCACTTTTCCAAAGTACAAATTGAATTGCCGGAATTTTCTCTTCCTGATTTATTTGATGAAAGCGAAACTTTCTCCAAAAAAACCGTAACTGGAAAATATTCGATAATTAATTTTTTCGCTTCTTGGTGCACAACTTGCCGCGCCGAACATGAGATTTTATTACGTCTACATAATTCAAAAATTGTTGATGTCTACGGAATTGCTTGGCGCGATATTGATGAAAATACTAAATTATTTTTACAAAATAATGGCAACCCTTTCACAAAAGTAGCCAAAGATAGCAAAGGTATTTTCAGTAAAATAACCGGTATTCAAGCAGTTCCAGAAACTTTAATTATTGATCCGAAAGGTAATGTTGTAAGACGCTTTCGAGGAAATTTACAGGAATTTTCGATTGGTGAGATTGCGGAATTTTTGAAGGAGAATGAATAATTCTAAACTGCGACATAATTAAAAAAATTGGGCTATTTCTCAAAATTTTCAAACTAACTCATATATCAAATTAACTATCTCTTGATAGCCATAACTTTGTCTTTTTGGTAAAAATTTGCTCAGAAAATGACTCTGTATCACTTGATACAGCTTATATTTCCAGTCGCAATTTTTCCTCAAAAATACTTCGTTAGCGCTATCAAGAGATAGTTAATCTGGATAGTCATGCTTGAGCTTATCGAAGCATGATTATGCCAAGTTTTAAGCACCCTAACGCAAAAAAACCGACTCTTTATTTTATGAAGAGTCGGTTTTTTAATTCTTCTCCGAAGGAAAGCTAAGCAGCTGCTTTCACTGATTTTTTTGGAGCTTCTTTTTTAACTTTAACAACTTGAACTTCATCAAGTTTACCAAGTTTAATCAATTTTCTTTTGATTTGTCTTCTAAGTTTTTGAGCTGATTCGCTAAGTTTATTAGCACGATAATTCACCAAGAAATTATCAATGTTACCATACTTATTTATTGTTCTAAGAGTAGAAGTAGCAACTTTCAAAGTTAGTTCAGATCCAAGAGTATCGCTCTTGAAAGAGATTGTTTTTAAATTTGGTAGAAATCTTCTTCTGGTTTTGCGGTTTGAGTGAGAAACTTTGTTTCCAACCATAACGCCAACAGAAAGTAAATCACATCTTCTAGACATTTTATAACCTTATTAATTAAATTTTACTAAGTCGCTTCACCGCAATCGTAACTACCTTTGCCGCTTATTGCAGCAACTATTGTAGGAGCGCCAAACATTGCAGCAATACCAGCCGCAACACCGATCATCAAACCCCAAGAAACTTTACCAGTGAAAAAACCGATACCAACTGAGATGATTGCGAAAGCTGCGAAAGCTTTGCCAGCATTTCCCGTAACAAGCTTCATAGCGTTGCACATTGTAGTAACTAAAATGTTTGAATTGGCTGAGTTACTAATAATTGACTGAGCAAGAGCATCAGAAGATAAAACAGGCACCATTGCTGGCGCTATCGCTAGAAAGAAAAAAGACAAAAGAGCAATTTTTGCCAAAAAAGAAGATAGTTTTTTCATAGTTTTTTAATTAATTTAAAAATTTTTTTAAAGGAAAGTCTTTAGAAAACCCCTAACAGGTAAAGTGGGGCGCAACTTGCCTCAATTGTTTTAAAATTGCAACAAAGAATTTTGCTTATCTGTTAAATTTATTTTGCGACTCAAATTGACATCGGCTAGCTGCACAAAAAATATTCTAAATCAGGTTATTTTAATTTGGCAACAAGAATTTAATTATCCTAAAATTTTAATTTCCCATTCCAAATCAATTCCCGATTTTTCCTTGACTAATTTTTTCACCTTATTTCCCAAATCAATCAAATTATTGGCTGAAGCCTCGCCGCGATTAATCATAAAGTTGCAATGCTTTTCAGAAATTTGCGCGTCACCCTCAATCATTCCGCGACAACCCGCTTCATCAATTAATTTCCAAGCACTATTATTTTGCGGATTTTTAAAAGTGCTGCCTCCTGTTTTAGCTCGAATTGGCTGAGCTTGTTCGCGTTGCTGATTTAATTCAGTAATTTTTTTGGACACAATTTCCGCAGTTGATTTTTCACCTTTCAGAACCGCTTCCACAAAAATAAAATTTTTAGAAATTTTATTGCCGCGATAATAAAAGCCAAAATCAGAATTTTTTAATTCAATCAAGTTGCCATCAAAATCAAGCGCCTTTGCACTAATTAAAATCTGCGACATATCAGAACCATAACAACCACCATTCATTGCAATTGCGCCGCCAATTGAACCCGGAATTCCGGTTAAAAATTCCATTTTATCGAGCGCGGCATTTCTGGAAAATAATGCGACATTTCCACAAAGTGCTGCAGCGCCGGCGCGAATATTTTCTAACTCTTGCGCGATCTTGGCAAATTCGCCACTTAAACGAATTACAACGCCTTTTACGCCTTCGTCGCGAACGATTACATTGGAAGCAGCACCGAGAATATTAATTGGAATTTCTTTGGGACAATTTTTTAAAAAATCTTGCAAATCAGCAATATCAGCTGGGCGAAAAAGAATTTCGGCTTTTCCACCAACATCAAACCAACTTTTCAATTCAACATTTTCGCGATAAGCTCCGCGAACTTTTGGCAGTTTTTTTATGAGTTCTGACATGAATGTGTTAAATTAAAAATTACTGAGGTGCGGCCCTCAAGGGCGGCTTTTTTTTGATATTTTGTAGTTACCCAATCTGCGGGAAAAACCTGCCAATCTTTTTTGGATTTCGCATCCCAAGTAAATTTTTTACTATTGGCAATTTCAGCTAAAATCCAGATTTTATATGAATCGTGATCGGTTGCAATTGTAAGCTTAGCGCCTGTTTTCATTCTTGGAGATAAAACTTGATCAAGAAATTCTGTATTAATTAAACGGCGTTTAAAATGTTTTGATTTTGGCCAAGGATCGGGAAATAAAATATAAACCTGATCGAAGAATTTTTCAGGAAATTTAGCGAGTAAAAGTCGTGCATCTTCGCGAGAGATTTTTAAATTTGGCAGAGGCTCAATTTCAAGTTTGGAGAGCAAATTTATAACGCCATTGATGTGCGGTTCAGAGCCAAAAAAAGAAATGTCGGGATTTTGTTTGGCTTTTCCGAATGTGAAATCACCGAAGCCAAAGCCGATTTCTAATGAAGTTTTTGGCGCAGAAATATTGAAATCACTGATTTCGTAAAGTGTTGAAAAATTTTCAAGCAGAAAATTCTTATGATCAGAAAGCTTGCGGCTTTTGATGCGACCGAAACTGCGGATTAGACGATTATTTTGAGAGTTTTTTAATTCTTGCTGCATGTCTTTCGCCTTCAAATTCTGTGGAAAAAAAGGCCTTCACGATTGCCAAAGCCATTTTGTTAGTAATAACTCTAGCGCCAAGACAAAGCACATTTGCATCATTATGAGCGCGCGATGCTTTGGCGGATTTTACATCATGACAAAGTGCCGCTCTGATATTTTTAAAACGATTAGCCGCAATTGAAATGCCAATGCCGCTTCCGCAAATTAAAATTCCGTTATTTTTTTTGGTTATTTTTTTACAAAGTTTTTGCGCGTAATCAGGATAATCAACTGATTTTTCAGCAGAATCGCAACCCAAATCAATTGAATCGAATCCAAGTTTAATAATTTTTTCGATGAGGAATTTTTTTAAGGCAAAACCTGCGTGATCAGATGCCAAATAGATTTGAGGAGAGTTTTTGGAAAGATTTTTTTGAATATTTTTTTTTACGGGTGGGTTTTTCATCTGCTACAAAAAAGTAAAGGCGGCTCTGGATTTAAACCAAAACCGCCAATACAAATAACTATCTCTTACGGTAAGTTTGAGCTTTACGAGCTTTTTTCAAGCCGTATTTCTTACGTTCAACAACACGTGAATCACGAGTCAAGAACCCTCCAACGCGTAGAGTTTTATGAGTTGTCGGGTCGAAAGCAACAAGTGCTTTGCTGATTCCGTGAGCTAGAGCACCGGCTTGACCAGATTTTCCGCCACCAGCAATCGTCGCAACAACGTCAAATTTATTTTCATTGCTGGTCGCACCAAATGGAGCTTTCGCAATGTTGAAAAGAATTTCTCTTCCCAAATAAGTTAAACCGTCACGGTCATTAACCGTGATTTTTCCGGTTCCTTTTTTAATCCAAACGCGAGCAGCGGCATTTTTTCTTTTACCCGTTGCATAAGCACGACCTTGAGCATCGATTTTTTTCTCTCTAGGAAGAGCCACGTTTTCTTGGTTTTGAGTTCCAAGAACTTCGAGAATTTTTTCTTTTAAAACTGAAGACATAATTAATTAGTTTTTTTGTTTTTGCGGTTCATAGAAGCAATATCCAAAACTTGTGGATTTTGTCCTTGATGTTTGTGCTCTGCACCTTTGTAGATATGCAATTTAACCATGATATCGCGCTGCAAAGGTCCGCGAGAGATCATGCGAGAAACTGATTCTTCCAAAATTCTTTCCGGGAATTTTCCTTCAAAAATTTGACGAGCAGTTCTTTCTTTGATTCCACCTGGGTGACCGGTGTGCCAATAATACATTTTTTCAGCGTATTTTTTGCCGGTTAATTTTAGTTTTTCCGCATTGATAACAACAACGTGATCACCGCAATCCAAATTTGGAGTGAATGTAGGTTTGTGTTTACCGCGTAAAAGGTTAGCAATTATTGTAGAAACTCTACCAACAACTAAGTCCTCGGCATCAATCAACCACCATTTTCTTTCGATTTCGCTTGGTTTAGCGACGTAAGTTTTAAGCATATTTTATTTCCTATCGTTTGAACTGAAATTTTATTAAAAAGTTTTGGGAAACTGTAAGCGGGAAAAGAGGCGGCGCATTAAAGTCAGCAATTGCCAAAAGTCAAATTAAATTTTTAATTACTAGTTAAATTTGCAAAATCACTCTTGAGTAAACTGAATGAATAAACGTCAACATAAGCTCCGCGATGGTATCTATGCTGGCGCAAAATGCCTTCTAAAACGAAGCCACATTTCATCAGCAAATTTTTTGATGGCAGATTGGCAGTTGAAACAAAAGCTTCAACTCGGTTTACTCGTCCATAATGAAATTCTTTAAAAGCATATTTTGTAATCGCTTGAATTGCTTTGGTCATGATGCCGCGATTCCAATATTGATGAGCCAAATCATAACTTATTTCAATTCGACCTTGATAAGCATTGTAACTTGTCAGACCAATTGAGCCAATTAATTTATTGGTTTCCTTGTCAGCAATTGCAAAATAAATTCCGTCATTTTGGTAAAAAACATTACGCCAATAATTTAATTCACGCCTCGCTTCTTCAAGCTCGCGCGGAATTTCGCAAAGAATATATTTATTAACTTCTGGATCAGAATAATAAGCAAAAAAATCTGCCGCATCTTCATCGCATTTTTCACGCAAAACAACATCACCAAGATCAATTATTGGAAAGGTTTTTTGGGAAATTTGCATACTATTCTTCGTTTATTTTTGATATTTCAACCAATTTTACCACACGATTATCGGCATCAATAATTTTGAAATTAAGGCCATATTTTTTAGCCTCTTCGTCAATTTCAGGAACGCGCTTAAACACTGACATTGCAAGACCGCCAACGGTTTCAAATTCATCCTCATCGCATTTTATTTTTTGATCAAGAATTTCTTCAACTTTTTCGATTTCAACGCGACCGCCGAAATGAAATTCCTTTTTGCTTATTTTTTTAATGCGAAAAAATGAACTATCCGACGGCAAATCATGCTCATCTTCAATATCGCCAACTATTTCTTCCATGACATTTTCAATTGTCACAATGCCATCAACGCCACCAAATTCATCGAGCACAATTGCAACGTGAATGCGCGCCATACGCATGCGCAACATCACGTCTACTAATTTCATTGATCCGGGAACGAATAAAATTTTGCGCAAAATTTTGGTAATCGCAAAATCCTGACTTTCATCACATAAGAATTTGGCCAAATCTTTACTGTGAATAAAACCAGTTATTTTATCAAAATTTTCTTTAAAAACTGGAATTCTGGTGTGGCCATCAGTCGTGATTAATTCTTTCACTTCTTCCAAACTTGCGCCTTGTTTGATTGCAATAATGTCGCTTCTTGGAGTCATTACCGCCGCAACTCTTTTATCACCAAAAGAGGCAATATTTTGAAACATCTTTTTTTCTTCGGCGCTAATCAAGCCTTCTTTTTCATAGCCATCAAGCAAATGAGAAATAACCAAAAAAAATGATTTTTTAGTTTTTTTACAAAAGAGATTCAGCAGAAAATTCAGCAGGCTTTTACAGCGTAATTGTAATTCTTTTTTTCTCTTTCTCGACGCACCTTCCATTGATTAGAAATTTAGTTGATATGGATTTTTGATTTTCAATTTCTTTAAAATTTTCACCTCAAGATCTTCCATAATTTTTGCCATTTTTTCTTCTTCATGGTCATAGCCAATCAGATGCAAAATACTGTGCAAAATCAGGTGAATCAGATGATCGTGAAATTTCTTTTTTTGTGCAAGAGATTCTTTTTTTAGAGTTTCAAAAGCAATTATAATATCGCCAAGAAACAAGTATTCATGATGTTCAACGAGTTCTTTAAGACCAATTTGGCGAATTAAATTTTCATCCAAAGCTGGAAAAGACAATACATTTGTCGCTTTATTTTTGCCGCGAAATTCCCAATTTATTTTCTTCATTTGTAGATCTGAAACCAAAGAAACCGATATTTCGAGAATGAAATTTTTTTTTAGAATTTTTTTTAGATCAGTAAGTGGAATTATTTTCTGAATGGTTTTTTCAACAAAATTTTCGACATTTTTTATTTCCGCCCATTTTTTGCTTTTGACAACAATATCAATCATACAGCGCAGCTGTTTTGATTAGGACAAAACTTAAAACTTTTTGGACAAATTCTTGCCGTTTTTTGCCCCGAAAAAATCATTGCATCATTACCATCAACCGCTTTGCAAATTTGTACCAAGCTTTTGATAAAATGCCCCTCAACATTTAACGCCGGCACGCGCAAATAATCTTTTACCCCCAATTTTTGCGCCATGTTTTTATAATCGATGTCAAGCTCTACCAAAGTTTCAGAATGATCTGAAACAAATGCGACCGGAATAATTACTGGAATTTTTTTGTCCAACGCGACTTTTTTTATTT
This sequence comes from Rickettsia typhi, assembly GCA_945862455.1. Classification (GTDB taxonomy): domain Bacteria; phylum Pseudomonadota; class Alphaproteobacteria; order Rickettsiales; family UBA1997; genus UBA2645. Next base: position 37,296 of record CAMAXU010000009.1, read on the forward strand.
CTTGATCCAAGCTTGGACCTGTCCATTCTAGTGGACCGACTTTTGATTGGTAGCAAACTTTAAAATCAATTTCATTTTCCGGTTTTTCAAATATCTCCGCCATATTTTGTAAAATTTTTTTCGTAGTTTCTTCTACCTGAAAAACATAAGGATCTCCTTGATTTATGAGCTTTTGTGGCAAGCCATGAGCTGAAAATAAAAAGCGAAAATCGGATAAATTATTTTTATAAGTTGCGGCAATTGTTTGTTTTATAAGAATGCTGTGCGACCTTATAAATTCTACTTCAGAAGGATAACAACAAACAATTTTTATCGTGGCTTTTTTTAAGTCAGACAATGATTTTTTCAAAAAATCCTGAATCGATGATTCAGAAGTAGTGCTAGAAAATTGTGGATAAAGCGGCAGTAAAATTACTTGACTTGGATCATATTCTTTTACTTTTTTAATCACTTCTTCGCTGAAAGGATGAAAATAACGCATCGCCACGAAAACCTTGAAATTTCCACTAAATGAAAGTTCTTTTTCTAGAGCATGAGCTTGCGCTATTGTTGTTTCAAGCAAAGGAGATTTGCCGCCAATTTGTTGATAAATTTTTTGCGCTTTTTTTACTCTTCTTTTGGAAATAAATTTCGCTAAAAGAAAACGAAAAGGTTGCGGAAGACCGATAATCGCTTTGTCGTTAAAAAGATTAAATAAAAATGGCTCGACAGATTCTAGCTTGTCTGGACCGCCCAAATTAAATAAAATTACTGCGGTTTTTTTATCAAAAGATTTCATGAACGAATAAATTTCTTAATTAGTAGGCTGGAAATAAAAAGCAGTGAAAATATTGCAATAACTGTGGAACTAACTGTTAAATCGTAACTTCCTGCAATCTTGAAGGAAAAGGCTGAAATAGAGATTCCGATTATAACGCTAAGCAACATCATTTGCTTAGCAGAAATCGAAAAAATACGCGCAATTGCGGCCGGTAAAATTAGCAGCGCCGTCATTAAAAATACGCCGACAATTCGTACAGACAATGCAATTACAAGAGCTAGTAAAAATAAAAATGAAAGATTCCAAAATTCGGTTTTTATTCCTTCTATTTTTGCTAAATCTTGGTTGGTATTAATCAGCAAAATCTTTTTGAAAGCAAAAATTGTGTAAATTATTGTTATTATTGTAATTGCAATTAAGGCTTTTATTTCGCTATTTCCAACAGTTAAAACATCGCCAAAAATATAAGAAGTAAAGTAGAAATTTTTAATCCAAATGTCGTTGGCGATAACGGCGAGCGCGACGCAGAAATAGGACATTATCACAATTATAGTGTCTTTTGAGAAATAACGGTTTTGTGAAATTAATCCGACAAAAAGTGAAAAAATCAGCGCAAAAATAATTAAAGCTGAAAGTTGATTAGTTTCAAAAATTACACCCAAAACTAAGCCAAGAAGAATCGAGTGCGACAATGAATCACCAAAATAAGATAGTTTTTTCCACAAAACAAAAACCCCGAGCAAAGAACAGGAAATTGCAATTAAAATTATGGCAGAAAAAGGCTTGATGAGAAAAGCTTCCAACACTTAATAACTAAAAAATTGTTAATATTTTAAAATAACCTGAACGAGAAAATGTCTGAACAAGTTAAAAAATCGCTACTTCATTTAATGAAAAAGCAAATCAGTGAAAAATCTAGCAAAATAAATGCAGAACATAAATTAGCCGGGTTAAATCATAAATCACTTGATGAGCCAAAAGAGACAAAAGATGAAGAGGAAACAACTGAAGAAGAAGAGTTGAAAGAAGCAAAAAAAGAATCGATGAATAAAGCCGCAGAAATTAACCAAACTGAAATGATGAAAAAATTAGCTTTGGAAACTTTTGTCAAATATACAATACTAGTTGCCATTTGCGTTATTTTCGCCATCGGTTTAATTCAGTTTGGACCTGCCATTGCTGAGCTTTTCAATGGCATTGTTTTTAAAATTTTGATGGCAGCATTACATAACTAAAGACTAGCTCGTTTGACTTTTAATTTTACCAAACTATCTAGCCCGTTTCGTTTCATCTTTAGTCACTTCATGACTTAATTTTCCCCTTTTAATAATGGTAAAAAAATCTGAACCAAAGCTATTTCATAATTTAAAGAAAGACGCTGAGGAATTTTCTAAAAAAGAACTTCTGAGCTTCTATCGCGAAATGCTTTTAATCCGTCGCTTTGAAGAAAAAGCCGGACAACTTTACGGCATGGGCCTAATCGCAGGTTTTTGTCACCTTTATATTGGACAAGAAGCAATTGCAACGGGCATGCGTCACACAATGATTGAAGGCGACAAAGTTATCACAACTTATCGCGATCATGGTCACATGATTTCAGTTGGCTCTGACCCAAAAAAAATCATGGCTGAATTATTGGGTCGGGCTGATGGCTCGTCAAAAGGCAAAGGTGGTTCGATGCATCTTTTCGATTTAGAAAATCATTTTTACGGCGGACATGGAATTGTCGGCGCTTCAGTTCCAATCGGAGCTGGCCTTGCTTTTGCTGATAAATATCGCGGCACAAATAACGTAACTTATTGCTATTTCGGCGACGGCGCTGCGCATCAAGGTCAAGTTTACGAAAGTTTTAACATGGCAAAATTATGGAATTTGCCAGTTCTTTTCATCATTGAAAATAACCATTACGCAATGGGAACTTCGCTGCAACGCTCTTCATCAGTTGATGAACTTCACAAACGCGGCATTGGTTTCAACATTCCGGGCGTAAAAATTAACGGAATGGATGTTTTTGATGTAATTCGCGATGCCCAAAAATGCGTAGATTATGTTCGCTCTGGCAAAGGCCCAATGATTTTGGAAATGGATACTTACCGTTATCGCGGCCACTCAATGTCTGATCCTGCGACTTATCGCACTAAAGAAGAATTAAGCGATAAAAAAGAAAAAGATCCGATCGATTCTTTGCGCACTCATATTTTAGGCGAAAAAATCGCGTCAGAAAGTGACATCAAAAAAATCGACGATGAAGTTAAAAATGAAGTTAATGAAATCGTAGAATTTGCTAAAAACAGTCCAGAACCGGACGAATCTGAACTTTTAACCGAAATTTATAAATAACATGTTGAGAAAATTAACTGTTCGAGAAGCGCTAAGAGAAGCGATGGCCGAAGAAATGAGAACAACTCCAGAAGTTTATGTTATGGGTGAAGAGGTTGCTGAATATAACGGCGCTTACAAAATCACTCAAGGTTTGCTTGCTGAATTTGGACCAAAAAGAGTAATCGATACTCCAATCACCGAACAAGGTTTTGCTGGTCTGGCAATTGGTTCAGCTTTTGCTGGCTTGAAACCCGTTGTTGAATTTATGACTTTCAATTTTGCCATGCAGGCAATTGATCAAATTTTAAATTCTGCTGCCAAAACTTGCTATATGTCAGGCGGACAAGTTAGTTCTCCAATCGTATTTCGTGGACCAAATGGCGCGGCTTCACGCGTTGGCGCACAACATTCTCAATGCTACGCTGCTTGGTATGGCGCGATTCCGGGTTTGAAAGTTGTTGCTCCTTACAGCGCCGCTGATTGCAAAGGTTTATTGAAAGCGGCGATTCGCGATCCCAACCCGGTAGTTTTCTTGGAAAATGAAATCACTTATGGTCTCTCTTTTGAAGAAGAATATGACGAAGATCACATTGTTGAAATCGGCAAAGCCAAAGTTCTTCGCGAAGGAAAAGATGTTACAATTATCGCCTTTTCTTTAGTTGTTAAATATGCCCTTGAAGCCGCAGAAGAATTAGCCAAAGAAGGTATTGAAGCAGAAGTTATAGATCTTCGCTCAATTCGTCCAATTGATCGCGAAACTATCGTTGAATCGGTTAAAAAAACCAATCGCTGCGTTACAGTTGAAGAAGGATTTCCATTCGCTTCAATCGGCAGTGAAATTGCTTCAATTTTAATGGAAGAAGCTTTTGATTATCTTGATGCTCCGGTTAAAAAATTGGCATCAGTTGATGCTCCTCTTCCTTACGCCGCTAACCTCGAAAAATTAGCACTTCCAAAAACCAATGACATTATCGCGGCCGTTAAAGAAACCTGTTTTAGAAGCTAATGAAAGAGAATTTTCTCTATCACTTTGTCAGGAAATACCGCATTAAAAAACCGCTTTTCATTGGCTATTGCGTTGCTTTGTCGATTATTTTTTATTTCGGCTTTTTCATTTTTTTCGGCGACAAAGGTTTGGTTCAACTTTTCGTTTTAAAAAAACAAATCGCCAATAAAGAAACTGCAAAGCAAGAAATTTTTGCCCGTATGCAAGCCAAGAAAAACATGGTTGATGGCATGAATTTAGAATCTTTAGATCTCGATCTTCTTGATGAGCAAGCTAGAAAAGTTTTAGGTTATGCTGGAAAAAATGAAGTAGTAATTTATCGCGAAAAAAACCTAGAAAAAACTGATCTTCAAATCAAAAATTAAAAATAAAATGGAACAAATTTCGATGCGAAATGAGTTAATCCGCAAAGCTCTGCACTTCTTGCTAATATTGATTCCAATCGGCTATTGTGTTTTAGGAAAATGGTCCAGCGTGATGATTTTTGCGATATTAACATCAATAATTGCCATTCCCGATTATTTACGTCGCACCAATCCCAAAGTTAAAACTATTTTTGCTAAAATTTTCGGCATAATTTTACGTCCTCACGAACTTACTGGCGATAAATTCTGCGGAGCAACTTGGGTTGGAATTGCAGCTTGTTTAACTTTTTTGCTTTTCAAAAAAGAAATTGCGGTTACCGGTTTTGCTATTTTAGTAATTTCCGATGCTCTAGCGGCAATTGTTGGACGCAATTATCCAAGCCAACCATTTTATGAAAAATCAGTTTCGGGTTCTGCGGCATTCGCTGTTAGTGGATTGATAATTCTAATTGCTTGCGGCATGATTTTTCATGTTCGGCCGTGGTTTTATATTTTCGGACTTTTTGCATTATTCTGCGTGACTATGTTTGAATCGCGCCCAAGCTTTTTGCAAATTGATGATAATTTTACAATTCCCATTGGATTTGGAGTTATCATGACATTTTTTGATATTATTTGGAATTACACATACTAGTAATTTTGTTGCACAAATTTAGTTTCAAGTTGAGTTAATCAATCAAAAACGGTTTTGATTGATTAACAATTTTTTTAGTTTTCGTTTTATTGATGCTTTTCCCCAAAGAATTTCCAGAAAAATTGCGTTCCAACATTTTGACTTCGGAAGTTGTTGGCAAAAAAGTAAAGTTGAAAGCCCGTGGCCACGAATTTCAAGGTCTTTGTCCTTTTCATAATGAAAAATCTCCGTCTTTTACTGTTAACGATTTAAAAGGTTTTTATCACTGCTTTGGTTGCGCCGCCCATGGCGATATCATTAGTTTTGTGATGAATAATGAAGGATTAGATTACAAAGATGCCGTCGTAAAATTAGCCGATGATTTTGGCATTGCAGTTCCGCGAGTTCAAATTGATGAGGTAAAAGAAAATCAACTGGAGCGCGATTTTTTAATTTTAGAAAAAGCCTGCCAATTTTTTGAAAAAACTCTTTACGAAGAAAGTGGTTTTGAAGCGCGAAATTATTTAAAAAAACGTAGTTTAAATTCGACTATCGCTAAAAAATTTCGTCTCGGCTTTGCGCCCAATTCTTACGAGGCTTTAAGCCATTATTTAAAATCCGAAAATTTCACTGATTTAGAAATTTCGCGCACCGGAATTATCGGTCAAAATGAGCGTAAAAAATTCTACGATAAATTTAGAAATCGCGTGATGTTTCCAATCACCGACAAAAAAAATCGCGTCATCGCTTTTGGCGGTAGAACGATTGGTGATGATATGCCTAAATATTTAAACTCTTCTGAAACCGACGCATTTAAAAAAAACCAAACTCTTTATAATATTTTTTATGCCCGCAAAGCTATATTTACCAAGGGTTTTGCGGTTGTGGTTGAAGGTTATATGGACGCGATCGCCCTTTTTGCAAACGGCGTTGAAAATGTAGTAGCCGGACTTGGAACCGCGCTTGGAGTTGAACATTTAAAAGAGCTTTTTTATACCACTGATAAAATAGTGATCTGTCTTGATGGCGATGCCGCTGGAATCCGCGCTGCTAAACGCGTTTCAGAAATTGTGTTGCCATTAATTAATGCCAAAAAAAATATCGCTTTTGCAATTTTGCCCAACCAAATGGATCCCGATGATTTTATTAAAGAATTTGGTGCGCGTGAAATTGAAAAAGTTTTTAACAATGCAACTCCTCTTTCAGAAAGTCTGTTTGAGTTTGCTTTGATCGATTTGGGAATTGAAAAAAACCAGAAAATTTCTGCCGAAAATAAAGCTAAAATTGAAGCTAATTTAGCCACAAAAATTGAGGCAATTTTAGATTCTTCGACCAAAAAATATTTTTCATTTTATTTTAAAGATTTGCTCTTTTCGCTTGGTCGCAATCAAAAAAACCAAGCTAAAAATTTTAGCAATTTTGCCAGCAAAATTTATATAAAACCGACAAGTAATTTAGCCGATTCTTTAGCTAAAAATATTATCGCTTTTATTGTGAAATTCCCTGAATTAGCAAGGTTTCGTGATGAAGATTTTGATGTTCGTGAATTGCATTTTATCAACGATAATCTAACTCATTTAAAAGAGTTGTTAATTGATAAAATTGATGAAGGTGAAATAAATTTGCTTTCCGCCCTTGAAAATCCTGAATTTCATAATGATATAGCAGATATCAAAAATATCCTTGCAAGGCTTGCCACAAGTGATTTAGACTCTGCTTTAATTAAATTTCGCGTTCTACTTCTGAGAGATTTGTTACTTCAGGTAGATCTGCAATATAAAGATTCTCTAAGCAGAATCGACGAGATTGAAGCTCATCAAACCATTTTTGATTACAGAACTTCTTTAGAACATAAAATTTTATCTTTGGAAAAAGAAATAACTTAACAAAACTTGAGGCACTATGGTAGCTAAGAAAAAACCAGTAAAAAAATTACCTGCTAAAAAAGTGGTTGCAAAAAAGCCGATAAAAAAAGAGGTTAAAAAAGAGGTTAAAAAAGCCGTAAAGCCAGTAAAAACCCTTAAAAAAACTGCTATTAAAGTAGTTAAGAAAGTTAAATCTGTAGCGCCAAAGAAAAAGATTATACCAGCTGCAAAATCTAAAAAAATTGAAAAAAAATCCGTGAAAACGGTGGCAAAAAAATCAGTTAAACCTGAGAAAAAAATTAAAGCCGCAAAACCAGTTAAAATTAAAAAAGCACCAAAAGCAAAAAAAGAACCGAAGCCGAAAAAAGAAAAGAAAGTTAAACTTGCAGTTAACGACAGAACTGGCGCACTTGCAGAACGTTTCCAATTAATTCAGGATGTTCGTAGCGCTCTTTTGAAAAAAGATGATGACGGCAAAAAATTATCAAATGATTTAGCCGAAAAATTAAAAAAACTTTTAGCACTTGGAAAAACCCAAGGCTTTTTAACTCACGAACAAATCAATGAAAATATCGACGCTGATATTGATCCGCGTAAGCTTGATCGTATTCTTGATATTTTAACTGAGTTCAAAATTCAGATCGTCGAAAAAGAAGATGATCTTGATAAATTAACCGAAGATGGTTTGGCGGCAAAAGACGAAGAAAAAAGCCAAAAGCGCTCGGAAGATTCGGTAAAAACCTATCTCAAATCAATGAGCACGGTGAAACTTCTTACGCGCGAAGATGAAGTTGCAATCGCGATGCGCATTGAAGAAGGTCGCAATAAAACTGTAAAATCTCTCTATCAAAGTCCAATTATCATGCGCCACTTTATTGAGTGGTATAATGGCTTGGCGAATGGAACTATATTGCTTCGCGACATCATTAGAATTGATGAAACTTATAATTCTGAATTAGAAGAAATTATTAAAAATAACGACGCTCAAGCTGCTGAAGAAGCTGCAGCGCAATCAACTGGTGAAGAAGATTTAACTGCAATTATTAACGATCAAGTTGATGCTTCGGCTGAACCGACGGAAGAATCTTTATTCGAAGATGAAGAGTTGGAAGAAATTGATGAAAGCGTGGTTTCCTTCGTTTCAATGGAACGCATCTTGATGCCGAAAATGTTGGATTTATTCCAAAAAATTTCGCATATCTGCCAAAAAATTCTCGATAAATCAGACAGCAAAACTTACGAAGAAATTAAAACCGACAAAGACATCAACAAATTAAAAGCTGATTTTGAAAAACTTTCACTAGAAGTAAGCTTTAATGATTCCTTGATTAAAGCCCTTGTTGATCAGCTTTATGAAGCGCAACAAAAACTTATTTCGATCGAACTTGATTTGCTAAAAACTGCAATGTCTTACGGAATCGACAAAATTGATTATTTAAAGCAATATCCCGGCATTGAAGAAGGTGAAAAATGGCTGAAGAAAATCAGTGAATTAAAAGATAAAAAATGGCAGGCTTTTTCTACTCAAGGTGTCGAAAAAATTCATGAAATCCAAACCAAAATCGGCAAATTCACCAAAATTATGGGGCTTGCGATTGCTGATTTCAAAGTCTTGATTAACATTTTACGTCGCAGCCAAGAAGAAGAATTAAAAGCTAAAAAAGAAATGATTGAAGCCAACTTGCGTTTGGTGGTTTCGATTGCGAAAAAATATACCAATCGCGGTTTGCAATTCCTCGATTTGATTCAAGAAGGCAATATTGGTTTGATGCGCGCCGTCGATAAGTTTGAATATCGCAGAGGTTACAAATTCTCAACTTATGCCACTTGGTGGATTCGCCAAGCCATTACCCGCGCAATTGCCGATCAATCTCGCACGATCAGAATTCCAATTCACATGGTGGAAACAATTAACAAAATTGTTAAAACTTCTCGTCAATTAACTCAAGAATTGGGTCGTACGCCAGACGCACAAGAAATTGCCGACAAACTTTTAATGCCAGTCGATAAGGTTAGAAAAGTTTTAAGAACTTCAAAAGATCCCGTAAGTTTAGAATCTCCAGTTTCGGGCGATGATGAAGACAGCGTTCTTGGTGATTTCATCGAAGATAAAACCGCGGTTTTGCCTTTTGACGCCGCTTCGCATTCGAAGTTAAAAGAAGTTACGGCTCAAATGCTTTCTTCTTTAACTCCACGCGAAGAACGCGTGCTTAGAATGCGCTTCGGCATTGGCATGGTGACGGATCACACTTTGGAAGAAGTTGGCAAACAATTCTCGGTTACAAGAGAAAGGATTCGTCAAATTGAAGCTAAGGCTTTGAAGAAATTACAACATCCAAAAAGAGCGAAGTTGCTAAAAAGCTTTTTGAACGACGTTTAGAAATCGAAAAAAACAGCAAATAAAACCCACGTAGTCATGCTGAGCCTGTCGAAGCATGAATTAGTATTCGGGCTAGAATCATGCTTCGACAGGCTCAGGAAAATCTGAGGAAATTTAAATCAGTTTAGTTGGTGGATTTGCGACAGCGCCATAATTAAAAAAATTTAAGTTTTGCATGAATATTAGGACGGGATTACAAATCCCGTCCTGCGAATGGGTTTATCTGAGCCAGATATAGAGATGTAGAACATTAGAAGAAATTGCACAAAATAGCTGTGGAACCCCGCCCAGGACGGGATTTGTAATCCCGTCCTAACGTTCATGTCATGTTTAATTGGACTAAATATGTGGAATTTACAAATCCATTCCAGCTAATGTTTTGTTGCAGAGCCTGTGTTTACAACATCTTCGCCATAAAATAATTATCGATAAAATCACCTTCGCGATTCAATAATTTTTTTCTAATTCCCTCAACTTCAAACCCAAATTTTTTGTAAAAAGAAATCGCGCGGATATTGTCAACTTCAACGCCGAGTTCGATTTTGATAAAGCCTTCTTTTTTCAAACTATCAATTATCTCGCTGAAAAAAATCGTTCCCAAACCCTTACTATTCAAGGATTGGTTGATTGCTAATTTATCAATATAAGCAATGTGTTTTATGCGATAAGTGCCTTTGGTAATTACAGCCAGTCCCAAAATTTCTAAATCTTTTTTCCACAAATTTAAACGCGGAAAAATATCGAGCCAAATTTCTTGGAACTCAACTTTTTCTAGCACCGGATAATTCATGAAAATATTAACATCCTCGTGCATAAGAATGTCATAAACTTGGTCGAAATCTTGTTTTGTTGCACGCTCCAAAGTAATTTGCATTACTTGCGTAACCTTTTAAATCCTGCCTCTAGATCATCTTTTAAATCTTGAATATCTTCCAAACCAACATTGATTCTCAAACAGGTTTTATTGCTGTAAGCCCATTTCGTAATTGAACGAACGCCGCTTGGATCAATTGGTAGAATTAATGATTCGTAGCCGCCCCAAGAATATCCCATTGCGTAATAATGAAGTTTGTCAACCATACGCGCCAGTGATTCGTTGGAATATTTGCGATCCAAAATGATAGTGAACAATCCTGCCGCACCTGTAAAATCACGCTTCCAAAGCTTATGATTTTCATCTGATTCCAAAGCCGGATATAAAACTTTTTCTACTTCCGGTCTTGCTTCAAGCCACTGCGCCAATTCCAGCGCTGATTTAAAGCAATGATCCATGCGGATTTTTGTAGTTCTCATGCCGCGCTGAACCATGTAAGAAGAAAATGGAGCTGCGGTTACAGCCATATATCTAAAGGCTTCATACATTACGCGAAAATGTTTTTCCTGAACTGTAATTGCACCCATCATCGTATCGGAATGGCCATTAATATATTTGGTCAATGCGGTTACAACAACGTCGGCGCCATGTTCGAGCGGTTTGAAATAAATTCCACTAGCCCAAGAATTGTCAATAATAGTTACAATTCCCATTTTTTTGGCAACTTTACAAATTGCCGGAACATCTTGAATCTCAAAACTCAATGATCCGGGGCTTTCAAGGAAAATTACTTTGGTGTTTTTCTTAATTAGTTTTTTGATGTCTTCGCCAATCTTTGGATCGTAATAAGTGGTTTCGATTCCAAGTTTTTTCAAAAATTTATCAGCAAAACTACGAGTTGGCGAATAAACATTATCCACCAAAAGCATGTGATCACCCTGCTTTAAAAATGCTACAAGCGCAGTATTAATGGCGGCAGCGCCCGAAGCAGTTACGAAAGAATTATAACCGCCATCAATTTCAGCAATTGCTCTTTCTAATGCAAAATTAGTTTGAGTTCCATAACGGCCATATTTCAATTCATATGGTTCAACCAAATCATTGTTGGAATAGCCGCGTTCAGCGTAAATTAAATCTTTCAACGTTGGAAAAACGATTGTTGAAGATTGATAAATCGGCGGATTAACCATCCATCCCTGCTCTTTTGGATCACGTCCTGCATGTACGATGCGGGTTGCTTCATGCATTTTTTTATCCATTTTTACCTCAACAAATTGTCGCTAGAAAGAAGCGGTCCTAATTTTCTTCCCGCCAAAATATGCACATGAAAATGTGGCACAGTTTGATGTGAATCAGAACCAATATTAGAAATTAAACGAAAGCCTGTTTTATCAGCGCCAACTAAGGCGGCAATTTCACCGACTTTTTTAAAAAAGTAAGAAATATCTTCAGGATTTGCGTTCGAAACAAAAGACTGAAAATTAGAATATTCGCCTTTAGGAATTACCAAAACATGAATTGGCGTAGCTCTGGAAATATCGTTAAAGGCCAAAACTTTTTCATCTTCATAAATTTTTTGCGATGGAATTTCACCGCGAATAATTTTGGCAAAAATATTATTTTTTTCGTAAGCCATTTTTATGAAGATTTATTTTAAAAACTGATTGAGGAAGTCGATTTTTAAGAACAAAAAAATTATTGCGGATGCAGAGATTTATTCGCTGCGCAGCAATTCAAAATTTACCAAATTCGACAAAATATAATTTGATTTATATATTACTTCACTCTTTCAACATCAGCTGCAACGCGAACTTTAACCATCGAATCCGGATCTTGAACTTTGCCATCGCGGCCAGAGCCTTTTTTAAGTTTATCAACCAGTTCCATGCCTTTAATTACACGACCCCAAACTGTATATTGATTATCTAAAAATCTTGAATCTTTGGTTACAATAAAAAATTGGCTATTTCCACTATCAGGATTTGCGGCCCGAGCCATTGAAACTGCGCCAATAATATGAGGTTCATCAGAAAATTCTGCTTTCAAATCGGGTAATTTGCTTCCGCCCATTCCAGTTCCTGTAGGATCACCAGTTTGCGCCATAAAACCATCAATTACGCGGTGAAACACAATTCCATCATAAAATTTTTGACGGGTTAAAGTTTTAATTCTTTCAACATGTTTTGGAGCAATTTTTGGTAACATCTCAATTACAATGCGACCTGATTTAAGGTCGATATAAAGAATATTTTCCAAATCCTGAGAGGCTTTTGGTGCTGCTGACGCTTGATTCATAACAGAAAAAATTAAAGTTAAAAAAGTAAAAATATTAAAGAGTTTTTTCATAAAATTATAAAGTGAAGTTTATATCCTGTATTCGAAATAATTTTGAATACAAAATCTAGGCAGCTGAAAGAAATTTTTCAAGCTAGAGATTTTCTCAAAAAAAATCATTTATAAAAAAAGCTATATAAACCAAAAATTGCTCTTGAGTCTTCGATTTGTGTTTTTAATTTTCTAACTCTGTTCACAGAGTATGTAGCTTTTATTATTTCCGCACTTATAGTTTTTCCCATAAAGAAGCATCATTCATTTTTAATAAAATTATCATCAACAATTTTAAGAGGTTATTCAATGTCTATTAATAAAGTGATTTTGGTCGGTAACGTTGGTCAAGATCCTGAAGTTCGCACAACCCAAGACGGCCGCGAAATCGCCAACTTCTCCCTTGCTACATCTGAAAGCTGGAAAGATAAAGCTACGGGTGAAAAAAGAGATAAAACTGAATGGCACCGCGTTGTAATTTTTTCTCAAGGCTTAGTAAGTATCGTTAAAAATTACGTTAAAAAAGGTTCAAAACTTTACATCGAAGGTTCGCTTCAAACCAGAAAATGGACCGATAGCCAAGGTATTGAAAAATTTACAACTGAAATTGCTTTACAAAATTTCAACTCAACAATGCAAATTTTAGACTCTAAAGATCGTCAACCATCGGCAGATTCCTACTCTTCCAGCTCATCTTCAAAGCGCAGCGATGTTTCAATTGAAGAAAATGATGATGAAATTCCCTTTTAAAATTAAATTCAAATAAGTTTGAATTTAGAAAATATTAAATTGCTGCATTTCAATTAGGCGCTGTCGCAAATCAAATTTTTCTAAGAAACTTTTGTGATTCTAATTTGATAAAAAAAAATTTTGATTTGAAAAATTTTTAGTTTAGAAAGTTTCGGCGCATCTGACGCAAGTTAGATGCGCTATTTTTTTAGCGCGTGCAATAATCTCGAATTAAATCTTACTTTCATGCCTACAGTTACAATTAACGGTAAAACTACTTCAGTTCCTGAAGGAATTACAATTATCCAAGCATGCGAAATTGCTGATGTTGAAATTCCGCGTTTTTGCTATCACGAAAGATTAGCAATCGCCGGAAATTGTCGCATGTGTTTGGTAGAAGTTGAAGGCATGCCGCCAAAGCCTGTTGCCTCTTGCGCCATGCCGGTTACCGAGGGAATGAAAGTTCACACCGATACTCCAATGGTGAAAAAAGCTCGCGAAGGTGTGATGGAATTTTTGTTAGCCAATCACCCGCTTGATTGCCCGATTTGCGATCAAGGTGGCGAATGTGATTTGCAAGATCAAGCTTATCAATATGGCTCTGGAAAAAGTGAATATCACGAACATAAACGAGCAGTAAAAGAAAAAAATATGGGTCCTTTGGTTAAAACCCAAATGACACGCTGCATTCAATGTACACGCTGCGTGCGATTCATTGAAGATGTAGCGGGAACTGTAGAAATAGGCGCTGTAAATCGTGGTGAAGGAATGGAAATTACCACTTATTTAGAACAAAATTTAAAATCAGAATTATCAGGAAATATTATCGATCTTTGCCCAGTTGGCGCTTTAACCTCTAAGCCTTATGCTTTTAAAGCTAGAAGTTGGGAATTAAGAAAAATCGAATCAATCGACATCATGGATGCAGTTGGAAGCAATATCCGCATTGATTCTCGCGGTGTTGAAGTTATGAGAATTTTGCCTCGTTTAAACGAAGAAATTAACGAAGAATGGATTTCCGATAAAACCCGTTTCTGCTACGACGGCTTGAAATATCAGCGTTTAGATAAACCTTACGTTAGCCAAAATGGCAAATTAGTTGAAGCAGACTTTGATACAGCTTATGGCGCGATTATTAATAAAATCAAAAGCCTTAAAACCAGTGAAATTGCGGCTTTAACTGGTCAACTTTCAGCTTCAGAAGAAATTTTCGCTCTTAAAAAATTGCTCGAAAAATTAAATATTTCTAATTTCGATTGCCGTTTAAAAAATGAAAAAATCGACGCCAAAGATCGCGCCTCTTATCTTTTCAACACAACAATTGCTGGCATTGAATCAGCAGATGTTTGTTTGATGATTGGCGTTAATCCAAGAAAGGACGCACCAATTTTAAATAGCCGAATCAGAAAAAGATTTTTATCCAAAAAATTGCAAGTTGCGACAATCGGTTGCAACCCCGATTTAACTTATGCGCATCGATATTTAGGTGACGAAGTTGCAGTTTTAAAAGATATTCTCGATGGAAAATCTGAGTTTTGTGAAATTTTAAACAAAGCCGAAAAACCAATGCTGATATTGGGTCACGATATGATCAGCGGCAAAGATGGTGAATTAATTTTGACTTACGCCAAAAAAATTGCCGAAAAATTTAACCTGATTCAAGATGGTTGGAACGGATTTAATTTTCTTTCTAAATCTACCGGTCTGTTAAATGGCTTGGAGCTTGAATTTACTGGAACTTCAAGCGTTTTAGAAATCATGAAAAAAGTTGAATCTTCTGAAATTAAAATGGTGATTTTGCATTCAGTTGATGATGATTTAGATTTCGATAAATTAAAAAATACTTTCGTAGTTTACATTGGATCGCACGGCGACAAGGCTGCGCACATTGCAGACGTAATTTTGCCAGCTGCAGCTTACAGTGAAAAAGATGCAATTTACGTAAATCTTGAAGGTCGTCCACAAAGCACCTCTCACGCGGCTTTCGCGCCGAGACAAGCTAAAGAAGATTGGCAAATTATCTTGGAATTAGCGCAAAAAATTGGGGTTGATTTAGGTTTTAATAATCTGGTTGAATTAAGAAGGGCAATTCGCATTGCTTATCCGATTTTTGCTAATTTAGAAAAAATTTCTAAAGCTACTTGGATAAAATCAACTGAAATTAAAAATGATTTTTCTGATAAAAAATTAGCAATTAAAGATTTCGATTTCTACCTAACCAACCCAATTGCCCGAGCTTCTCGCACTTTAAATAAATGTAGTGTTGAGTTAATTTAATTATCTCTTGAGTTCTCGGACTTATATTGCAACTTATACAAAATTTAGTTGCAAAAAAATTACACCTCAATAGTTTGCGCCGCTCCTCAAAGTCGGCTAAGTGTCATTTAAGTTAAAACCAAAAAAACAAATGTTAAAAATTCGTCTTTCTCGCGGTGGAAGAAAAAAACTTCCTTATTATCGCATCCTTGTTACCAATGCTACTTCACCTAGAGACTCTAAGTTCTTAGAGAAAATTGGAACTTATAATCCGCTTCTAGCTGATGAAAAAGAAAACCGCATCACTGTAGATAAAGAACGTGCCGAACATTGGCTTTCAGTTGGTGCACAACCAACCGAAAAAGTTGCAAAATTTTTGTTAGCCCTTGGCGTTAAAGGTGCTGAAAAATTTGTTCCAAACTTCAAACCAAAAAACAAAGGCGAAGGTCTTAAGAAAAAAGCTTTAGCTCGCGTTGCTAAAGAAAAAGAAGCTGCCGATGCCGCTGCCGCAGAAGCTGCTGCCGCTGCTGAAGCCCCAAAAGCTGAAGAAGTTACTGCATAACTAGCTTTCCTCAAGTCAAAAAGACTTAAGGAAAACGAGCCCTCCGGCTTAAAAGTTGGAGGGCTTTATTTTTTTCTTTTCCTCATGTTTTCTATTCCTAAGCAGTTGCTGATTGCCACTAATAATAAAGGCAAATTTTTCGAGATCGAATATCTTCTAAATCAAATCAACATTAAAGCCATTCCCACTTTTCAATTTAATATTGAAGAACCAGAAGAAACTGGCAAAACATTCGCCGAAAATTCTCTGCTTAAAGCTGGTTATTACGGATCTAAAACGGGTTTAATGGCATTAGCCGATGATTCAGGATTATGCGTTGATGCAATGAATGGCGAACCCGGAATTTATTCAGCGCGCTTTGCTAAAAATGATCGCGGCGAAAATGATTTTAATTTTGCTTTTGAGAAAATTTCTGCTGCCATAAAAAATAATAATTACGCGGCACACTTCATTTGTAATTTGGGTTTTTTTGATCCAAAAACTAATTTTGAAATTTCCTTCGAAGGTCGAGTTGATGGCAATTTAACTTTCCCAGCACTCGGAAATAAAGGCTTTGGCTATGATCCGATTTTTATAAAAAATGGCATGAATCAAACTTTTGGCGAAATTGATCCTAAAGAAAAAGACCAAATTTCGCACCGCGCTGATGCATTTTTAAAGCTGGTAAATTGGCTAAAAAATTCTGGCTTGTAAAAGCACTCAATCGAAATTATGTAATTACAACAAATTAACTCTAATTTTACTAAAATGAGCAAAAGAGATTATTACGAAATTCTTGGCGTTTCGCGCAATTCCTCAGCTGATGAAATAAAAAAATCTTACCGCAAATTAGCGATGCAATTTCACCCAGATCGCAATCCGGGTAACAAAGAAGCTGAAGCTAAATTCAAGGAAGCAACCGAAGCTTATGAAGTTTTAAAAGACGACCAAAAAAAATCTGCTTACGATCAATTTGGTCACGACGCATTTTCACAAGGTGGTGGCGCAGGACGCGGCGGAAATGGCGGCGGAGCTGGAATGGGCGATTTTGATTTCAACGATATTTTTAGCAATTTCTCTGATATTTTTGGCGATTTCGGCGGCGGCAGACAAACCAAAAAAAGAAGTACGGCGCAGCGCGGCAGTGACATTCGCTATAATCTGGAAATTTCTTTAGAAGAAGCATTTCGCGGCGTAACCGAAAAAATCTCCTTTTCAATTCCTTGCTCCTGCGAAGCCTGTAAAGGAACTGGCGCCCAAAATGGTGATAAACCAACAGATTGTCCAACCTGTAAAGGCAGTGGAAAAATTCGCGCTCAACAAGGATTTTTTGTGGTTGAACGCTCTTGCACAACTTGCGCCGGAGCTGGTCAAATTATTAAAAATCCATGCAAAGTTTGTCATGGTCAAGGTCGCGTAAATAAAGACAAAACTTTAGCCGTAAAAATTCCCGCCGGCGTTGAAGAAGGCAATAGAATTCGTTTAACTAGCGAAGGCGAAGCTGGCGCGCGCGGCGGTCCGGCGGGCGATTTATATGTTTATATCTCAATTCGTAAACACCAATTTTTTAACCGAAAAGGTGATGATGTGCATTTTGAAATTCCGCTTAAATTCACAACAGCAGCGCTTGGCGGCGCAATTGAAATTCCAACGATTGACGGCGCAAAAGCAAGTTTGAAAATTCCTGAAGGTTCACAAAATGGCGATCAATTTCGCTTAAAATCAAAAGGCATGAGCGTTATTAATTCGGGCGGTCGAAGAGGCGATATGTATGTTAAAATTAACATTGAAACACCGGTGAAATTGTCATCTGAAGAAAGAGAATTGCTGATGAAACTCGATCAATTGATGAATAAAAAAACAACAAGCAATCCAAAATCGGAAAGTTTTTTTAAGAAAGTTGG